>NZ_CP015699.1 GCF_002163715.1 Curvibacter sp. AEP1-3 | reverse complement strand
TTCCAGGCGCAAATCTTCGAGCTGAAGGCCAAGGGCTACGCCAATTGGCAGGTGTGCGAATGGCTCGCGGCCAACGGCTTGAAGGTATCGCCGGAAGCGGTACGAAAGTTCATCAAAAGCCGGGACGGTTCCACCTCCCCGGCCTCGATGCCAAGCGCGAACACGGCCCCGGCCAGTGCAGCGCCGAAAGTGTCGCCAGTCTCCCCGGACGTGCCGGAAGCTGGCGAAGTAAGCCCCGCCGATGAACTGGCAGGACTGGACAGCAAACAACGGCGGGAACTGCTCGCAGATAAATACATCGGCAAGCCAGGCAACCCCGCTCATTCCCTCGTCAAGCGCCTTATTAAGGAGAAAAGTAAATGAAAGTTGCAGTTATCAATTTCTCGGGTAATGTTGGTAAATCCACTATTTCCCGGCACCTGCTCGCCCCGCGCCTGAAAGACGCAAACATTATCCCGGTCGAATCCATCAATTCGGACGGCTCGCAAGATGAAGCCATCAAGGGTAAGCAGTTTGGCGAACTGCAAGAAGCATTGACCATGATGGATGATGCCGTGGTGGACGTTGGCTCCTCTAACGTCGAAGTCTTCGTGCAACTCATGAAGCAATACCGGGGCAGTCACGAGGAATTTGATTATTTCGTCGTCCCGACGATTTCCAAGCACAAACAGCAGCGCGACACCATCAGCACGATTGAGGCGCTTGCAGAAATTGGCGTTCCGGCCAAAAAAATCCGGCTTGTGTTCAACATGGTAGAACTGGACGAAACGCCAGAGCGCATTTTCTCCGGCCTGTTTGAATTCCATGCTGCGGCCAAGAATTTCACTTTGCGCCCCGATGCCGTTATTCACGTCAATGATATTTACGGCAAGTTGAAGGATGCGGAAAAGAGCATTAAAGACATTCTCAACGACCCGACCGACTACAAGGAAATGATTAAGACGGCCAAGGACTCGGAAGAAAAATTGCACTTCGCGCAAATGGTGGGCGTCAAGCGCCTGGCCGCTGGCGTAACCGAAGAATTGGACGCGGTTTTCAAAACGCTTTTCAAATAATCCACAAGGGGTAATTAAGCATGGCGGCAGAACCTACAGCCCGTGATGCGCTCATTGCGGAAATGCTCGGTGATATTGGCCGGTTGCATGATTCCGTCGAGTCGCTAAAAGGCGTCCTGCCTGGTCAAGTTGAGGAAGTCGAGGCCAAGATTACCGGCCTTGTCGGTTTGCTCATCAAAGCCGGGGATGCCTACAAAGCGCAACTAGAAGCCTATACCAATGCCCAGGGCGACAAAGTACGCGCGGCAATGGAAAAGGACGCGCAAGCGGCTAAGGCTCAATTTGACCGCGATTCAAGCGCAGCAATACGGGCAGCACTGACAGAGGTAGAGCGCACCGTTAAAAACACGGTGCAAACAGAAATAGCCGCACCAGTGCAAAAGGTTCTGAGGTCGCAACAACAAAGCATTTGGCGAACGCTCGCCCTCTGCCTGGCCTGCGGCATGGTCGGCGGCGGCGTGGTACTCGGTGCCAACCTGCTTACCTATGACAAGCGAGACGCGGCCTTTACCGACTTGGGCAAAGTGGTAGCGGCTTCATGGGACAAGTTGGACAACAAAGCCAGGGCGACGATTAACGCGGAAAGGGGGAAATAAAACTGACAAGCGAAACAACTTGACAAGCGGCTTGACATGTGCATTTCGCTTGCAACAGTAGTCTAATTCAGGTATTAGACGATCAATCGGGTAGCAACCGTAAAGGAAAAATGTGATGAAAAAATTGACTTTGAAACAGGTGGCACAAGCAGCAACGGGCATTGCTGTTGTGGCACTCCTGGCCGGGCAATGGGCATTGATTACCGGGCCAATGTCGGACATTGCGGAACAAGGGCGCACGGCTGCGGCAAGCGGCCACGTCGCGGAGTTCGCGGGCATCTTTGGACTGAATGTCTTGCTGACAGCGGCCTTGCCTCTTGTTTTCGGCGGTATCGGCATTTGTGTGATGGCGGCTTATCTCGCTTTCGAGCGGATGCTAGAGCGCCAGGCGCAAGCCGGTGTCATCGTTGAGCGCGGGGAGTATTGACCATGAAAAAAACCATTCTCATGGCTTGCATTGGCGCGGTCGTCGCCCTCTCCCTGGCAGGCTGCAACGACAAGGAAAGCGAACTGGATAAGACCATCAAGGAAGGCACGGAAACAAGCCAAAAGATGGCCGGAAAAGATCGCCCTATCCCTCGTATTGTGATCGCGCCAGATAACACCCCTCAACCGAAAAAAGACGGGGGTAAATAATGGACTCGTCACAAGTTTTTCAAACGCTGTTCCAGTATGTCGATGCAGCGGTAGCAAAGTACGTTACCGATATTGCGGCCACTATGGCAGGAACCCTCCAAAGTTTTGGACGGCAATTGCTCATCCTCTATGTGATTCTGTGGGGGTGGTCGATGATGCGTGGCATGATTCAAGAACCGGTTATGGATGGTGTTTGGCGCATTGTCAAAATCTTCACCATCTTCTCGCTGGCAACAAATTCAGCACTTTATGCCAGCTATATTTCAAACTTCCTTTTCCAGTGGCCGACAGAATTAGCAAGCACGTTGCAAGGGGGGGCCGTCACTGATTCAGCGCAAATGCTCGATCAGATGCTAGATAAAGGCAATCTCCTTGGAGGCCAAGCCTGGGAGAAAGCAAGCCTCGCCAACATAGGCGCTTATTTCCTGTCAATCACGGTATACCTCACGACGTGGATTAGCGCGGCGATCACTGGCCTTGTCATCATCACAGCAAAATATGGGCTTGCAATCACGCTAGCCATTGGCCCGCTTTTCATTCTTGGGCTGATGTTTGAATCAACGCGCCGTTGGTTCGATGCTTGGCTAGGAACAGTTATCACGGAGGGACTTGCAATCGTCATGTCCGTTATGGCTGCAACACTCATATTTAAGCTCATGAGCGCAACCTATGACGCCACACAATCGGATGCTGCGGCGAATAGCGGAATCGTCACCATGTCGGCAATTAGCGCACTGGTGATATACGCCATTGCCGGTGTGTTCACGATCTTCAAAATGCCTGTACTAGCCGGAAGCATTGGCGGCTCTCTGTCCACTGGCTCGGCCAGTCCATTGGGATGGGCTTACGACAAGATCAAGGGCGCGGCCAGCAACACCCCGCGCATGGCAAAGGCAGGCTACAAAGCGGGCAGGGCGGCTTATGGCGGTCTTCGTGGGGCGGCTGGTCGTTTCGGTAAGGGGTCAGAGGGGGGCAGCGTGCAGGGCACACGCGCAGGCGCTCCGATGGCTATCTATCGCAAGATAACGTCAGCCTCAAGCCGTCGCAGAGCGGCCTAGTTTTCAGTTTTTCAACCTCTCAACTTTCAAGGGTAGCAACCATGAAAAAATTTCTTCGTATCCTGGCCTTCGTGGTCGGTATTTTTGGCGGTAGCCAAGCCTTTGCAGGCATTCCGGTTATCGACGCTACAAGCGTAGCAGTTCAACAAACGCAGCTTGCGCAAGCAATCCAGCAGGTCGCGGCCTGGGCGCAGCAGTACCAACAAATGGTGCAGCAAATCCAGCAAATGCAGCAACAGATTCAAAACACCACGGGCGGGCGTGGCTTCTCTGCATTGCTGAATGACCCGACTTATCAGGCGGCGCGGCGCATGTTGCCGCCCGATGCGCAAACGCTCTTGAGCCTGGCTAACGGTGGTTCGTATGGCAACCTTGCAAGCTCGATCAACAGCATCAAGCAATCTACGTCCACGCTATCGCCGTCAGACTTTGGCAGTCAGTCGGCATCCGATCAGTGGGCAGCGGATTTGAACCGGGCAGCGTCACAGAAGGCTTTGAGCATGGAAGCCTATACGGATGCAACGCAACGGCTGCAAAACCTCGAAAACATGATTAGCCAGGTCAGCCAAACACAAGACCCGAAGGCTATTGCAGAGCTACAGGCCCGCATCAACACGGAGCAGGGCATTATTCAAAACGAACATGCCAAGATTCAAGCTATGTCGATGCTGGTTCAAGCTGAACAAAAGATCAGTGACATGCAAGCGCGTGATACGTCCATTCGCATGGCGGGAACCAATCGCCCCATTCCCCGCGTTACGGTTACGCCTTGACCTATTAGATTTTTCCGTGTGACAGCGGCTTTTCAAACCGGGATGCGTCCCGGTTTTTTTTCGCGTCCGCGAAAATCTGGACTCTCGGCGTTCAGTGATTCAGGCCATACCCTTTGCCGGGCTTCGGAGTGGCCCCCGCTTTGGCGGGTGCCAGGGCTACCGCCCCGGCTCCTACCGGCAAACCGGACAGTCCCCCGGACTGTCCGGCTTCGGGGCGCATGGCCTTCTGGCCGTCTTGGTGTCGATTGCCCGCCCGATGCTGGTCTTTAGGGTGGGCAAGGTGTTGGGTCGGGGTCTTGGTGCAGGGCGCTTTGCGCCTGGCATCCGGTGTTAGCCCTTATCCACGGGGCGAACCTGTGGGCAACCGGGCCGCAAGCCCTAAGCATTGCAAGAGGCCGGTTGTCCATAGGCGACGGCGCGAAGCGGCGGCGGCACGGTGGGTAAGGGCGTGGCCTGGCGAAGCCGGGCCGGTGTGCGGGCATCCTGTTTTTCGCGGGCGCGAAAATCTCAAAGACCGATAACAACCCCCTCCGGGGCCAAGGCCAGCAAAAGCGAGTCATAGAGCCAGCCAAGGGCGAAAGCGGCCAGGCTCACGCCTCCGAAGACCCAAACGATATGCCGATGCGGCGAAGCTGCCGGAATGAGGAAAAAGCCGCCCATGAAGGCCAGCAGGGCAGGGCGTGAAATGAGGTTGCACAGCCCAACGATGGGCAGGCGAAGCCAGTACAGGACAAGGAACAAGGGCAAGCGCAGCACACGCCACAGCCAGGCCAGCAAAGCGGGCAGGGAAGGGCGCGGCAAACGCACTGCGGCCTTGATGTTGTCGGCGTCGAGTTCGGCAGACTGCGGCCCTTCTGGACGCTTCGGAAATCTAACGATGTTGCCCATGCTGTACCCCTTTCTCACTTCGCGCCCTGCGGCCTCCGGTTTCACCCTTGACCCGTCTTCCACTCATTCCGGCTTCTTCGCCTTGGTTGTCTTCGGTGGCTTGGCCTCGCCTTCGGCCTCCGGTGCCTGGCGCATTGCCAGGGCGCGCAACTGGTCGGCGGCTTGGGTCTGCAAGGCTTCCACCTGGCCGCGCAGCTTGGCGGCTTCCTCGCGGGCTGCGCTGGCCTCTTTGCGGGCGCTGTCGCGTTCGGCCTGGGCCTTGGTCATGTGTTCGGCGGCTCGGTGGGCTTCCTGGGCGGCGGTCTTGCGCTGCTCCTGGTGCGATTGCTCGGCGGCGTCGGCCTTGGCCTGCACCTTCGCCAGTTCGGCGCGTAGCTGCTCGGCTTCCTGCTGGTGGCGTTGGCGTTCGCTCTCGATGCTGGCATTCAAGCGGGCAAGCTCGGCGGCGTGTTGCTCGGTCGCGGCCTTGGCCGTCTGCTCGATCAGTGCCAGGCGTTCGCGCACCTGGGCCAGTTCGACGGCTTGCGCCTGGTGGCTGGCCTGGGTGTCGGCCAGGCGCTTTTCCAGTGCGGCGGCGGCGCTTGCGGCCTCATCCAGCTTGTTTTCCAAGTCGTCCACGGTCTGCGATGCGTCGGCTAGTTCGCGCTCGGCCTGCTCGCGCTGCTCGCCAGCGGCGCGCACCACTTCATGAACCCGGCGTTCTGCGGCCTTTACTGCCTTGTCGTTCAACTCAACGGCCAGCGCGGCCAGCCGCTCGGTAAGCGCCTTGGTCACGCTCGCCACTTCCTCGGCAACCTCAACCGGCAGTTCTGCAACCGGCTCGGCCTTGGCCGTGGTTTGGCTGTTGATGTGTTCATCCCAGACTTGTTTAAGCCTGGTCGGATTGCCGCCGCCGACCTTCTGGCGAAGGGCAAAGCCGGTGATGTTGCGGCCAGTCGCTTGCAGTTCTTGACCGGCTTGGATGATCGCTTCGGGTGCAAATTCGGCGGGGCGCATGGCGGTGTCCTTTGGTGAGTTGATGCCTCTATTATAGCAACAAACAAACTAATAAACAAACAAATAAACGAACTAATGAGGCTTTTTTGCAGTCCCGGCCAGCGCGTGACGTTTGACCTACGCCAGCAGCGGCCAAAAAGAAGCCCGTAGGCGCGTTTTTCACCGCGTGGCGGTGCCTCGCTATAGGCAAGGTCTAAAAAATCGCTCCACGGCCCGGAAAACGGGCGCGGCTGGCATCCTCACAGCAATGACTAACCCCGGATTTGTCGCGCCATAGGTCAAACGACACGAAACGTAGGTCATCCGTCACGGTTTTTGAGTGGAAGACGGGTCAAGGGTGAAACCACAGGCCGCATGCGGAGCGCAGGGCGCAGCCCGAGCACCGAACGGGCGCGGATTTCAGGGCGAAGCCCGGCCCTTGACGCGGCTGGAACGACCCAACGCTACCGGCATAGCCGGGGGGTGTAGGCCGCAGGCCGTTAAGCATCCCCCGGCTGATGCCTCACGGCGAGTGACCCCCGGTAGGGCCGCCGGAGGCTTGCAGCCTTTGCACACCTGGGCGGCTGTTCAACGCGCAGGCCGTCGCCGGTCTTTTCTTGAAAGCCGGTTTTCATCGCCTGGTGAACCGCTGTCGGTGTTCGTAGCCTGGGCGGTGGTGCTGCGACCGGGGGCACCATCCTGCCCCCGCTTGCGGGGGCCTCGATAGACGGGAGGGGGAGCCGCCCGCAGGGTGGGGGAACCCCGCAGGGGTGCCCCGGCCTTTAGGCCGCAAAGACGTTAAAGAATTTAAAAGTTAAAAAACCGCGCGCGCGCGTTACGGCTCGGGAAAAGTGGTCTAAGCTGTTGATTTTTAAGCGTCTTTTTTTGTGCCGTGTGGGTGAAAGCACAATAGGCTTGTGGGTGATAGCACAAGTCCATCCACAGGAAAACGTGGGTGATAGCACAAGCCCGTCCACAGGTGTGGGTGATAGCACAACAAGCCGCGCCGGGGTCTGCGTGGGTGATCGCACAATAGCGGCTGCGTGGCCGCTCGGGACAGATTACACGCGGGACAGATTGCACGTTGCCCGGCGCTTGCGGCGGGCCTGGATAGCGCCAGGATGGCGCAAGGCTAGGGCGGTCTGTAGGGTGGCCGCTTGCGGCCAGTCGCGCAGCGACCAAGCGCGAAGGCGCGCGCCTGGAAGGGCGTCCCGGTTTTCGCGTCAGCGAAAAAGCCCCAAGGCTTAGGCGGTCACGGTCTTGGCGATGCCAGCGGACAAGCGCCGGGGGTTCTTGACGTAAAACGTAACCTTGTCGGTGTCGTCCAAGATCATGCGGTAATCGGGCAGCGTGTCGGCCTCGACCACCTCGCGCACCATGCGGCGGAACTCGCGCAAGCTGCACTTGCTCCCGGCCTTCTCCTGCAAAAGCTCAAGGCCAATGCTCCACATGGTTTGATGGCCGCAATGCTTGCGGGCCAGTTCATACAAGCGGCGCTCCAACGGCTTGCGAAGCCTGAAATAGTCGCGGTGAATCGTCAAAACCTCATGCGCTTGAATGGCATTAAAAAGCCACTCGGACAAGGTAACTTCCACGGCAACCATGCGTTCATCGTCGGGCGACTTCTCCACGATCTTGGCCCGCTCGATGATGCCGAAAATCTCGCGCGTCTTCTGGCCTCCGGTCTTGATATTGGTTTTCAAGGTCGTACCGCGTAGGCGCTCGAAAGTATCGCTAAGGCGCTCATAGCTGCGCCCGTTAATCGCCTTGTTGGTCGAAACCAGATAGTCATACACGGTAAAGCGGACGGTGCGGTTTTGCGCGTCTGCGCGGCCTCGGTTCAAAGCCTCGGTCATCTGCGAAACCACATAGATAAGCACGTCCTTATCAAACTGCGTGGCCCTGCCCTTCACGCTCGGGGTAACGGTCACTGAGCGCGCGCCGTCCTTGCTCTCCCAATGCCAGATTGATAAATCGGGCTTGGTGGCAAGCGTGAAAATCGGCGCTTCCATGCTCACGCCGTCATCTTTCATGGCGTAGTCGAACAGGTCACACAAGAAAAAATCGCGGCCTGTGTGATGGGATGGCAGCAGCTTTGAGCGTTCGCGGCGCACCTTCGGCGGCTTGGCCTTGGGTGCGTCTGCGTCGCTGGCCGGGGCAAGCTGTGCCTGCTCCGGCGCGGCCTGGTCGTCCATGCCTAGATCAAGCTCCGGCTGTGCGGCCAGCTTCTTTTCTGCGTTCTCTTTGATGCGCGCGTGTATCGCGGCCAGGTGGTCGGTAAGGGTCTTCACGGTGCGGCCTCCTTGGGGAGTTGGCCGCGCAACATGCGCGCAAGCCTGGTTAGATCGTCGGGGGTCATCACCACAACGTCACCGGCTCCTGTCACCATGACCGGGAAGCCCTGGGCGATTGCTGCGCCTGCCGTGGCCTCCTTTTTGTCAAGCGTTTTTGCTTGACATGCGTTATCATTGGTGGAAGCCATACACCCCGAAAGGGGCGCGGTTGCTACCCGCATGAACTGGCTAAGGAGTGCCGAATGCCCGTTCGGCGCTCCTTTTTTCTTTGTGGCGGCGCTGTCCATGTCAGTGCTGCCAGTAGTTGGCCGCTTCGATCACGAGGCGGGCGGTATCGACGTTGGGCGCTCCGTCCAACTCGAACAAGACGGCATCAACAGAGCCGAACTTGCAGGGCTTGCCGCCCTCGGTCAGCGTGACGCGCTGGCCCTGGTATTCAAGCGCCAGGGTCAAGCCACGGCCACGGCTGGCCGTGACCACTGGCCGGGCAATGATCGGCTCGGGCAGCAGGTCGCAAAAGCTGTAGAGTTCTTGGCGGTCAAGGCTCATAATTGCGGTATCCATGAAAGTATCCTTTGCTGGTGGTTTCGTGGTAGAGCGGCAAGGGTCGTAACCCCTTGCCGTTCGCTTTTGTGTCAAGGCCATTTCTGCGCTGCGTGTTTGACGCGCAGCACTTCAGGAACCTTGGCGACAATCCTGTAAATCAATATGTAATTGGGATGCACGACAAGCTCGCGCGTCCCTTTTACTCGCCCCACACGGCCAAGCGTTGGGTGCTGGTCTAGCTGTTCGGCTTTCTGCATCAGCATGTCACCCATTTCAATTGCCGCCCTTGGGTTGTCCTTGGCGATGTATTGGGTAATGCGCTTGCGGTCGGCAATGGCGGCGGGTTTCCATAACGGCAAGATTAGCTCCCCATGCTCTCGGCCTGTTTGAGCAAGGCGGCGCGCTCGGTGGCCCACTCGGCGGCAACTTCGCTATGCGGCACACTGGGGCGGGGGTCGTCGATCGCTTCTTGCACCTGTTGGGTAAGCCAGCCCTTATAGGCGGCGGCTTCGTGCGCGTTCTTCATGCGCTCGGCGGCGTCGGTGCGCTTGCGCTCGGTCTTGAGCGCAACGGGGTCAAAGTGGCTTGCGTCTACCTGGTACTTGGCAATGCCAATGCCCTTGAGGTAGGCAACCAGTGTTTCAAACTTGCGGAAGATTCGGATAGCGCCACGCTTGGCCGCTAGAACGCGCTCGGTCATGCCGTACTGGATGACGACGCCCCAGCCGCCAGGCTGGCCCACGATGTTGGCCCCGCGAACTGCCCCGGCTTCAACGAGGCGTTCAAGGGTCACATGGTCGATGGTGTCAGCAGTGATAGCCATTTCGTCACCTTTTGGGGTGGTTGTCAGTAATTGAGACTATACCCGAATAATAAGAAAATGGGAACCACTGCTAAATAATTTTTGCTTGTTGCTTGACATAACACCCGTTGCACGTAGTGGCGGGGCGTTTTCGCGTCCGCGAAACGGCTACCCGCTGAGGCGCTGCAAGCGCGTCAGCAAGGCAAGCCAGCTTGTGCGGCCCTCGGTGCAGTCGGCCAGCCTTAGCAGGTCTTCACCAAGGGCGGCGAGGCCGTCCAGTTCGTCGCCCTGGTGGTCGGCAACATAGCGCCGGGCAAGCTCGGCCAGGTCGGCGCGCAACTGCTGCCGCGCCTTGAAGGGGTCAGCGGCCATAGCCGTATGCCTCCCCTGTCTCGAAGCCCTCCGGGGTGCGGGTGGCCGTGATTTCGTCGCCCTTCTCATGCTCTGGCTTGTCGCCCGCCGGCACGGCCAGGCGTTCGCCGTCCTGCTCGATGACGTAGTAGTTTTGCCCGCCTGCCTTGGCTACCTCGATCACTTCGCCTTCGATCTCCTGCCCCTGCTCCAAGGGCTTGGCGTTCAACTCCTGGGCGGCTTGGGCGTAGGGGTCGCCCTTCTCAATGCCTGGCTTGGCAGGGTCTTGGCGGGCCTCATGCTCGGCCTTCTGTTCGCGGCTTTGCTCCTGGGCTTCGTATGCCTCCATGCGCGATTCATTGCGCAAGCCCTGGTACATGGTGGCCCGCTCCTGGGCGACTAGCTCGCGCTGCCGGGTCAGGATGGCTTCGTAGTCGGGCATGTCCTTGATGTACTGCGGCACCTCAATAACGCGCTCGCGTACCTGCTGCGTGTCGCTGGCGGCGCGCTGGCCGCTGTCGCGGTCTGCGCCCTGCTCTGCTGGCTTGAACTGGTCTTTGATGAAGTCGGCCGCATTGCCCACGGCGCGGCGCTTGTCGTCGTCTGGCTCCATCTCGTGCCAGGTCTTCAAGGTGGCGAAGGCGTCTTTCTTCTCGGCCTCGTTGGGGGTCTTGTCCTTGTCGCCCGAGGTCAAGCGGTTGAGGAAGTCAATCAAGCCTTTGCCAAGGTCGCCCAACACATCGGCCAAGCCCTTGGTGATGCCGTCCAAGGTGCTGGCAAGCCCTTCATTGATGTTGTTCAGGCCGTGGCGGTTGTGGCCGCTGAGTGGGTGCGGGGTGTGGTCTGTCATGGTCGTTTCTCCTGTCGGTCAAATTTTCGCGGGCGCGAAAATCGCGCCTGCCTGGTCACTGAAAAGCGGGGTTCTGGTCGGGCATGGCGACATACTCAACCTTGATGCGGGCGATTTCATCGCCGGGGATCTTCAAGAAGCCTTGCAGATCGGGCAGGCCCATGATTTCCGAAGCCAGCACGGCGGATTGCCGCACCACTTGGGTGGATGTGTTTTGGCTCTGGCTCTGGCCGTTGTCGCTTGTACTGAACGAGTCGTTGACCTGGGTTCGCTCAATCTCTTGCTCGCCTAGTTCGTTTTCCATGTTCTTGGCGGTTTCAGAGTCGCCCGCGCGAAGGATGCACTTCACCGATGTATTGGCGATCAAGGTTTGCGCTTCGTCGCGCCCGTAGGTCGTGCGAAGCTGCGCCACGGTTTGCAGGCCAAGCACACAGCGCCCGCCGTACTTGCGTAGCTTCGTCAGGCCAGCGCGAAGGCTGGTCACTTTGCCGAGTGAGTCCACTTCGTCCATGACGTACCACAAGCCCCGCTCCTGGTTCTCTGACAGGCTCAAGCCCTCCACCAGTGCCATTTCCAAAGCCGTGGCCACGAGGTTGCGAAGCATCCCCATTTGGTCATCGCGGTAGGTGATGAATAGCCAGTTGTCGCGCCAATCCTCTTGAATGAATTGACGGATTGAAAACTGGCCTTCGTCGGGCAGATAGTCAAAGATGCTGAGGTAAGGCAGCATCGTTGCCCGCGTGTTGTTCAGCATCTTGTCATTGCCCTTTTGGCACATGACGGCGGCGGCGGTGCCGGACAAAAGCGGCTCTAGCTCCTTCTGGTCGGCGCTTGCCATCCAGTGCATGAGGCGCTTCATGGAGCGTTCGCCGTTGCGGTGCATGGATAGCATGGCCTTGGCGAGTAGCGTTTGCGCGAACAGTTGCCATTGCGCGCTTTCGCCTCCGTCCAAGTCGGGAATGATCGCCTTGGCGATGCGCTCGCAATCGTAGTCAGCGCGGATTTCAGCGAAGGGCGACCAATCGACGGTGCGGCGGTCGAAGGGGTTAAAAAGCAAGTCGCCAGGCTGGCCGAAGCGGGCATAAAAACCGCCTGCGGGGTCAGCGATGACGGCGCGGTTTCCACGCTTGCGGATGCTGCGAAGCATCCCATTGATGACCTGTGTTTTGCCCGCGCCCGTGGTGCCGGAAATTAGGAAGTGTTGGGCCTCCAACATGCGCGGGATGGTCACGCCTCCGATGGTCACATCAGCATCATCACGGCGCTTGCGGTCGGACGTGCGCGCGTCCAGTTCGTCGGCCTCGATCACGCGCGAACCACGGCGCACCACTTCATCCCCTGCCCCGCCTCCGGCTCCCGAAAACTTGAGGCTTTGCAGCATGGACAGCCAAGCCCCTTTTGCCAGGAAGCCATAGACCAGCAGCGCGCCCAAGCTCCATATCTGGTGATCTGTGTGCATCCAATAGACGACAAGAACAGCAGGGGCCAGGATAAGAACATGGCTCAACGTCCAGCCCCAATTAGCAGGGGCCAGGGCATCCCTACCGGCCTTGCGTAGCTCGTTGAGGCTCCAGACAACAGGCGCAATGACAATGGCCCACGTCACCACGCTTGCCAGCGTTTTGGAGACTGTGCCAAGGGTCAGATTGACCAACAGCACGACCAGCAGCGGCCCGAATATTCCTATAGCTTCCATCAGTTTTCCCCCTTGGTGTGTTCAGCGCGCCAGGCGCGCACGGTTGCCCCGTAGTCGGTGCGAATGCGGGCAATGTCGGCATGGTCTCCAACATGGAGCGCGGCGCGCTCCTGGGCCAGCTTGGAGCGGTCGGCGCGCAACGCGGCCAGGCGGTCGGCGTCCGGCGCTTCCTTCTCCATTTCATCGGCAATGCGCCCCGTGGAAATTGCCATCATGTCGGTGATGACTTCGCGCGCGCATTCAAAGGCTATGGCCTCGTCCTGCGTCCACTCCGGGCGCGGTTCGCCAGCGGCCAGAATGCCCGCCTTGATGTCGTCCACGGCGCGCGAAAACTCGCGCTTGCTGTCGGCCACCGGGTCGGCCTGGTTGGTGTGCTGCATGGTTGCTTCTCCTATCGTTCATGTCCGCGCGGCTTCCGGCGCTCGGGTTCGGGTTGCTGTGTGCGCTCCGGCTCCGGTGTCTTCTCCGGGGTCGGTTGCTTCGGTGCCTTCGTCTGCTCTGCTTTCTCTCTCTCGCTGGCAATGAAGGCTTTGCCGCGGGCTTGCAAGTCGTCGCGCTCTGCGCGGCGGCGTGTCAATTCGTCGTTCATGGCCTTGCTGTCGAACTCCACGCGAAGGCCGGTCTTCAAGGCCGCTTCGATCACCTGGCGCTTGAATTCGTCGCTGCCCTCGATCTTCAAACCGGGGCCGAACTTCTGCACGGCCAGGCGCAAGCCGGTTTCCACGGCCTGGCTGTCTTTGGCTGCGGCCACGGTCACGCGCTGGCCCGAGTCGATGACAAGCGCGCGGCGCTTGGTCTGGTCGGCGTAATAGGTGACATTGCCCGCGCGGTCGATGCTGTAGGCCAGTGCGCGCGCCAGGTGCGCGGCCCTGTCCTTCTCGTCGCGCTTGTGGCTCACGCCCTCGATGCTGTTCGGCCCGGTCGGTGCCGGGCTTGCATCACGCTGGCGGCGAAGTTCGGCAAGGGCGTTTTCATCGCCCTTGTTCGCGCGCTCGGCCAGGAAGGCGCGGTAACGCTCTTGATAGGGCTGGCGGTGCTTCTCTTTGAGTTGTTGACGTTCGGCAGTCACGGCCTCACGCAAGGCCATTTCCTTGGTAACGCGCTCCATCCGAGCTATGGACTTCGCGGCTTTTTTTTCTTTGCCTGTTCTGGTGCTGTCGCTGTCGATTTCGCGGCACTTTTTCTTGCAATCGGCTTTGATCGCATCAAGCCGTTCCTTTGCATGGTTGCGCTGCGCTTGCCTCTCCTTGGCGTTCTGCTCGGCCTGGTCGGGCTGCGCCTTGCGGAAGGCTTCCCAAAGCTCGCGGCGTGGCCCTGACTTCGCCTCGATCACTTCGCGGCCCTGCTGTGCTGCATACACCTGGCGCAAGATCGGCGCGGCTTCGGTGAAGGGAAGGCGCATTTCTTGGGTGAGGAAGTCGGACACATTGAGGTTGCGCGAACCGGCCTTGATGCGGTCGCCTCCGTCTTTGCCCTTGGTGACTTCGTACTTGTCGGGGATAACGCCGTGCGTCTTGCTGAGGTGGGCCAGCAAGCGGCGCGCATCAAGCTCTCGCTTAATCTGTGCGAACTCGGCCAGGCTCGCGGCCTTGGCCTGGGTCGCGCGCTCCTGCTGGTCGGCCAAAAGCTGGCCGGTCACGCTGTCGGCGCTCCTGCGCTTTCCGGCTCCTAGCTCTTGGCCTCCATGAGCGCGAGAATCGCCAGTTCGCGCCCGTCGCATTTCAGAATCGGCGGCTCGCTCTCGTCCCACACGATCAGATGCATTCGGCTGCAAAAGCATTTGAGTTGATCGCTCGTGCTGAACCATACCGACGCCGGACAGGTTTCGCACGCTGGTGAGGGGTCGGGGCGGTGCTTCGCGTCCAGATTTTTCAAGGTCGGACTGATATACAGCGGCGGCGCGCTGTCCTGGCTTGGCTCGTTCGGTGCTGATTCGGTCGTAGTCTGGTCGTTCATTGCGTGGTTCCTTGTCATTGAAGGTTTTTAAGGTGCCTACGCCATGCGCGCGGGCTTCTTGGTGTTTGGCGTAGAAACGTGCGGCCCTGTCGGCCAGAATTGCCCGCTTCCCGTCTTGGTCGGCGGCACGATAGGCGGCATATAGCTTGCGGCTTCCGCTATTGATGTATTTCAGTTCAGGCGCACGGATTTCGTGCCACTCTTTCAACGTCGCATCTAACTCCGGTGCGGCTGCTCGTGGTTGTTTTTGTTCTTCGTAAGCTATGCTTCCACGGTCAGCAAGAGCACGGCGCTTTTCAATGTCTGAAAGCTCTATGAATGCTTTGCTGAATACATGCTCCGTAAGATTTACGCCCTTATCGCGCCCTTCCGGCTTCACATTTTGATATTCGTTTTCCTTGCCCGCGTTGCGCGTGCGCGTCGCACCATGCTCGGCCAGCAAGGATTTAAAGCTGTCGTAATCGGATATTTTGCGGTCTAGTACGTCCGACAAAATCCGCTCTTTCAAGTCCTTTGCACTGCCCTGGAACAAGTCGCCCTTATATCTACTGATAATCTCGCTCTCTCCCGTGAATTCAAGGCGTCGATTATCTTTAGGGCTAGAAAGTCCATACTTGAGGTTGGTACTCTCCTGGAAAGCATCAAGCCATTTAAGCTGCCCCTCTGGAACCTCCATAAGCCCGGTTTTTTTATTTAAAACAGGCTTACAAAGAGGCTCCATTAAAGTGCCGGATAAAAGGTTGGCGCGCGGTATGACTATGTGAATATGCGGCCTACGCTCCACCAATTCGCCTGTTTTTTTATTAACGTATGTTTTTATTTTTGGTATATGTGCTTCGGCATAAAAATCAAATTCATCATCATCGTATGCACTCATAGCGAATTTTTTAAAATCGCTGGTGATTCCTTTTAGAACAGCATCGTCGAGAACTTCCTCCTTGAAGGCCAAAGTAATATGCAAATATCTATCGCCATCATTTTGCATCCCTCGGATTATTTCATCCGTTTTTTCTAATCTTCCATCCAAAATTACCCGCTCGTCCAACTCGTCACGGGAAAATTCACGGCCTTCTTTCTGACCGTTAACTAAATAATCGGCAATACCATCTTTCCCGCCACTAACTCTAATCAGCATTTTTAACCGCCAATACCATGTAATGAGCCAGCGTTTCAAGCTCGGCCAAAATGCGAATATAGGTCGTCTCTGATATGACCCCGGCTAGGTGGTCAGCGTTTGCGCGGTGCGCAAGCTGGTTAATGTTGTTGCTTGTCTTGTTCATCAGATAGACAAGTCGGCCCCGCTCCGGGCTGGCCTTCGGTCGGGCGACGATCTGCGTTTTGTTGGTCAAGACGGCATCGCGGAAAAACGCGGATGGCTTCAACCCGGATGCCTCGACCTTCGCCAAGTAGGCGGCATGGTCGGCGGCAGTCAGGCGAAAGCTAACCGGCCTGGTTAGCTTCTCCGCATCGTCCTTTGTCTTGCTGCTCATGCACTGGCCTCCGTAGGTGGCGCGGCCTCGTGGCCGCTCTGGCGCGTTAGCGCCGGGTTTCAAAGGGGAACCCTTTGGCACGGATATGTTAGCGTTCCCCGTAGGGGAATGTAAACATATCTATCGTGCCTGTATTGTGCCACACTCTAGCCGCTTGTGGTGTGTTTTGGTTGTTCTGCGGTTGTTTTCACGTTGGCCGCTACATTGTTTTGCGTTGCTTGGTGTTGCTTATGGTTGTTTTGTGGTGTATCATGCTTGGCATACGGTTGTTTTTGGTTGTGCTGACGGTTGAAAGCGGCTAAGATGGCAACGGTTCAACACAAGGGCCAGAAAATGGACATAGAAGAGTTTGAGAAGAGGCAGCAGCCACGGGCGAAACGCTCGCGGCTTGAACCCTTCCAGGCGCAAATCTTCGAGCTGAAGGCCAAGGGCTACGCCAATTGGCAGGTGTGCGAATGGCTCGCGGCCAACGGCTTGAAGGTATCGCCGGAAGCGGTACGAAAGTTCATCAAAAGCCGGGACG
>NZ_CP015698.1:3655849-3733463 GCF_002163715.1 Curvibacter sp. AEP1-3 | reverse complement strand
GCCCCCTGCGCACGCAAAGCGGCAATTTGCGCTTCGAGCCGGATCACTGCACGAGGCGCTTCCCGGTCTTCACGCAGCATGCGCGGCATTTGCTGATCCAGCGTATCCGGCCGTCGGTGCCCTCTTTCTGGATGCCGGGCAAGCCGCTCAGGAACTTGTCGGTGACGTCTTTGCCCAAGCCTTCCTTGCGGAAGGTGGTGCCAGGAATGTCCAGGCGCTCTTTACGGATGGGCGTTTTGCCGTCGGCCTTGTAGTACTGCAGCTCGAAGCTAGCCACTTCCACGTCATGGATCTTTCCCATGTTGTGGTTGATACGGGTCACTTCCAGCCACTCAGCCTGCGGCGTCACCATGCGCCAGCTGGCCAGGTTGTCCAGCGCAGTGCCCCACAGAACGGCTTTTTTGCCGCCCGCGTTCATGGCAATGTTGCCGCCAATGCACGAGGCCTCGGCAGACGTCGGGTCCACCGCAAACACATAACCGCCGCGCTCGGCGGCATCGGCCACCCGCTGGGTGACCACACCGGCCTCGGACCACACGGTGGCCACATCGCGGTCCAGACCAGGGAGGCGTTTCATCTCCACCTCGGTCATGGCTTCGAGCTTTTCGGTGTTGATGACCACGCTCTTCCAGGTAAGAGGAATCGCGCCGCCCGTGTAGCCGGTGCCGCCTCCACGGGGAATGATGGTCAGCCCGAGTTCGATACAGCCCTTCACCAAACCGGCCATTTCCTCTTCCGAGTCCGGGCACAGCACCACAAAGGGATATTCAACGCGCCAATCGGTCGCGTCGGTCACATGGCTTACGCGCGAGAGGCCGTCAAACTTGACGTTGTCTTTGGCGGTGAGCTTGTAAAGCAGCTTCTGGGTCTTCTTGCGCAGGGCGGCCACTTCCACAAAGGCGGCATCAAACGCTTTGACGGCTGCTCGGGCAGCCACCAGCAACTGGCCGACCATGGCGTCCCGCTCGGGGTCCGCCTCTGGGGTGCGGCGCTTCTCGACTTCCGAGAGGCGGTGGTTCAACGCATCGACCAACTGGCCGCGGCGCTTGGGGTTGTCCAGCAGATCGTCCTGCAGGTAGGGGTTGCGTTGCACCACCCACACATCGCCCAGCACCTCGTAGAGCATGCGGGCAGAGCGGCCGGTCTGGCGTTCGCCACGCAGCTGGTTCAACAGCTCCCAGCTGTGAGAACCCAGCAAACGAATCACGATTTCCCGGTCGGAGAAAGACGTGTAGTTGTATGGAATTTCGCGGATGCGCTCTTGCGCATGAGCGCCCGGCTTGGCGGCGCTGAGGAGGTGATTGAGCGAGGTGGGAGCGTTCATCAGGGTGTTTAGTAGCTGCCAAAGGCCCCGGCACGGCCTTTTTTGGTAGGTCTGCGATGGTACCGCACCGCCTATTCACGGGCTTTTCTAATGGAAACCCCTGACCAATCGGTCAAAATTCTCAGGTTGTAATGAGAGTGACACATATTTGACATGCAGCGCACCTAGCATCGCCGCATTCGACATTCAGGAGGCAATCATGTCCATTACCCGCAGAGCTCTTTCTATTGCTGCCGTATCCGCGGCCGCATTCGCCATCCCAGGCATCGCCCAAGCCCAGACCGAAATTCAGTGGTGGCACTCCATGACCGCCGTGAACGGCGAATGGGTGAACGACCTGGCCAAGGAATTCAACGCCAGCCAGAAAGACTACAAAATTGTTCCCACCTTCAAGGGGACCTACGACGAATCCATGACCGCTGCGGTTGCCGCTTTCCGCGCCGGCAATGCACCCCACATCCTCCAGGTGTTTGAAGTGGGCACTGCCACCATGATGGCCAGCAAGGGAGCCGTGGTTCCCGTCGGCAAAGTCATGGCAGACGCGGGCTACAAATTCGACCCCAAGGTGTACGTGCCTGCTGTGGCCGGCTACTACACCGCGCCCAATGGCCAGATGCTGAGCTTCCCGTTCAATAGCTCCACCACCATCTTTTACTACAACAAGGACGCCTTCAAGGCAGCCGGCATCAACCCCGACCAGGCGCCCGCTACCTGGGGCGATGTAGCTCTGGCAGCCGCCAAGCTCAAAGCCAGTGGCCACAAGTGCCCTATTTCGATTGCATGGCAAGGCTGGACCCAGCTGGAAAGCTTCTCTGCCTGGCACAACGTCGAATTCGCGACCAAGCAAAACGGCCTGGCCGGAACAGACGCCCGCCTGAAGATCAATTCGCCACTGCACGTGCGCCACATTGAAAACCTGGCCAATATGGCCAAGCAAGGCTTGTTTGTGTACAAGGGCCGCGCCAACGTGCCGGAAGCCAGCTTCGTATCCGGCGAGTGCGCCATGATGACTACATCGAGCGGCTTCTACGGCAACGTGAAGAAGAACGCCAAGTTCGCCTACGGTATTGCTCCCCTGCCCTACTACAAAGACGTACCCGGAGCACCGCAAAACACCGTCATCGGTGGCGCCAGCTTGTGGGTCATGGCCGGCAAGAAAGCGGAAGAGTACAAAGGCATTGCCAAGTTCTTCGACTTCATCTCCACGCCTGAAGTGCAGTCTGCCAGCCACAAGCGCACCGGCTACCTGCCCATCACGACTGCGGCTTTTGAGCTGACCGAAAAGTCCGGCTTCTACAAAGAGAACCCCGGCACCGATGTGGCCGTGAACCAGATGATCCGCAAAGTGACAGACAAGTCCCGCGGTATCCGTTTGGGCAATTACGTGCAGATCCGCGCGATTGAAGACGAAGAATTGGAACAAGTCTGGGCCGGCAAGAAAACTGCCAAGGAAGCTCTGGACTCCATCGTGACCCGTGGTGACGAACTGTTGGCCCGTTTCGAAAAAGCCAACAAATAAATCGTTTCTTGATTGAACGGAGTGGCCGCTGCGGTGGCCACTCCGTTTTTCTATTTCCGACATCCCACTTTGGGTCCCCACACCTTGCATAACAACTATGGCTAACGAAAAACGGGTGGTATTCAAATCCGCGTGGCTGCCTTGGGTGCTGATTGCACCGCAGGTCATCGTCATCACGGTCTTCTTTTTCTGGCCGGCGGCTCAAGCGCTGATGCAGTCGGTGCAACAAAGCGACGCCTTCGGCACCTCTGTGGAATTTGTCGGGCTCGACAACTTCCGCAACCTCTGGAACGACGCCTCCTACCTCGCCTCCTTCAAGACCACTGCAGTGTTCTCCGCATTGGTGGCCGTGTTGGGCCTGAGCATCTCGCTAATGCTGGCGATCTTTGCCGACCGCGTGGTCAAGGGCTCGGGTATTTACCGCACTTTCCTGATCTGGCCGTACGCCGTAGCCCCTGCAGTGGCTGGCGTGCTGTGGCTCTTCATGTTTGCGCCCAGCATCGGTATCGTGAGCTATGGCATCCGCGCTCTTGGAGCGAGTTGGGACCCGCTGCTCAACAGCAACCACGCCATGGCGCTGATCGTGATGGCAGCAGTTTGGAAGCAGCTGTCTTACAACTTTCTGTTCTTCTTGGCAGGCTTGCAGAGCATCCCCAAGTCGCTGATCGAGGCCGCATCCATGGACGGTGCGCGCCCCTGGCGCCGGTTCTGGACCATCCAGTTCCCGCTGCTGTCGCCCACCACCTTCTTCCTGCTGGTGATCAATGTGGTGTATGCCTTCTTTGACACCTTCGCCATCGTCGATGCGGCCACCAAAGGCGGCCCGGGCAAAGACACGGCCATTCTGGTCTACAAAGTGTATTTCGACGGCTTCAAGGCCATGGACCTGGGTGGCTCGGCAGCCCAGTCGGTGGTGCTCATGGTCATCGTGGTGGCACTCACCGTGGTGCAGTTCCGCTTTGTTGAAAAGAAAGTGAATTACTGAAATGACACGCCCCCACGCTCATCACTACGTGTATTCGCTGCCCCCCAAGGGGGCGCATGGCTCCTTTGGGGCAGCCCTGCAGGAGCCATCTCATGGTTGAACGTCGCCCCTGGCTGGACTTTTTGTCGCACGCCATTCTCATCATCGGGGTGCTCATCGTGGCATTCCCCATCTACATCACCTTTGTGGCCTCCACCCATACGGCGGACGCGGTGGTGCAGTCGCCCATGCCGCTGCTGCCCGGCAGCCACCTGCTGGACAACTACGCCGCCGCTCTGGGCGGTGACCGCCAAGGCTCGGGGTCGCACGCGTCGGTGGGTCGCATGATGATGGTCAGCCTGATTACGGCGCTGATCATTTCCATCGGCAAGATTGCCATCTCGCTGCTCTCGGCGTTTGCCATCGTGTACTTCCGCTTTCCAGCGCGCATGTTCTTTTTCTGGGCCATTTTTGTGACCCTGATGCTGCCGGTGGAGGTGCGCATCGGCCCCACTTACCAAGTGGTGGCTGATCTGGGCATGCTCAACACCTATGCCGGCCTCACGGTGCCACTGATTGCGTCAGCTACGGCCACTTTCTTGTTCCGGCAGTTTTTCCTGACCGTGCCGGATGAGCTGGTGGAGGCCGCCCGAGTGGACGGCGCAGGCCCCATGCGCTTCTTCAAAGACATTCTGGTGCCTCTGTCGGCCACCAGCATGGCGGCACTGTTTGTCATCCAGTTCATTTACGGCTGGAACCAGTACCTCTGGCCGCTGCTGGTCACCACCAAGGAGGACATGTACCCGGTGGTCATCGGCATCAAGCAAATGATTTCGGGCGGCGACGCCCAGACCGAATGGAACATCGTCATGGCCACCGCCATGCTGGCCATGCTGCCACCCGCGTTGGTGGTCATGCTCATGCAGAAATGGTTTGTCAAAGGCCTCGTGGACACCGAAAAGTAATAGGAAAAAAGATTTATGGCTTCCATCGAACTCAAAAACGTCATCAAGCGCTACGGCAGCGGCAAGTCGGCCAACCAGGTCATCCACGGCGTGAACGCCCAGATTCAGGACGGTGAATTCATCGTCATCGTCGGGCCCAGCGGCTGCGGCAAATCAACGCTCTTGCGCATGGTGGCCGGCCTGGAAGAAGTGAGCGACGGTCAGATTTCCATAGGCGGGCGCGTGGTCAACGACCTGGAGCCCAGCGACCGCGACATCGCCATGGTGTTCCAGAACTACGCGCTCTACCCGCACATGAGCGTGTTCGAGAACATGGCCTACGGCCTCAAGATCGCCAATGTGCCCATGGAAGAGATCAAGGCGCGCGTGGACAAGGCCGCCAAGATTCTGGAGCTGGCCCCCTACCTGGAGCGCAAGCCCAAAGCCTTGTCGGGCGGGCAGCGCCAGCGCGTGGCCATGGGCCGCGCCATCGTGCGCCAGCCCCAGGTGTTTTTGTTTGACGAGCCGCTCTCCAACCTGGACGCCAAGCTGCGCGCCCAGACCCGGCTGGAAATCCAGAAGCTGCACCGCGAGCTGGGCATTACCAGCCTGTTTGTGACGCACGACCAAGTGGAAGCCATGACGCTGGCCCAGCGCATGATCGTTATGAATGGCGGCGTGATGGAGCAGTTCGGCACGCCCGAAGAGGTCTACACCCGCCCGGCCAGCACCTTTGTGGCCAGCTTCATCGGCTCGCCGCCCATGAACCTGCTCAAGAATGCACCGGACGCCAAGCCAGGCGTCATCACCGGCATCCGCCCCGAGCACCTGGACATCACGTCTGGCGGCTGGGCCCTGCAAGTGGAAGCGGTGGAAATGCTGGGGGCTGAGCGCCTGATCTACGGCAAGTGGGCGCACAAATTGAATGCTGCGGATGCGGATGAGACTGTCATCATCCGCATCGAAGAGTCGGCCGCCGTGCCCGCCTTGGGCAGCACCCTGCATGTGACACCGCGCGCAGACCGCATCCACCACTTTGACGCTGCCACCGGCAAAAGAATCACCGCATGACCGCCGCCCACGAATTCGACCTCCCCGCCTGGCCCTACCCCCGCTGGGTCGCCCATCGGGGCGCCGGCAAGCTCGCGCCCGAGAACACGCTGGCCGCCTTCCGCCTGGGTGCCAGCCACGGTTACCGCATGTTCGAATGCGACGTGAAGCTCAGCGCCGATGGCGTGCCGTTTTTACTTCACGATGCCACCCTCGCCCGCACCACCAATGCATCCCATCAAGTGCTGGCGCCCGTGAATCATCCGCAAGTAGCTATCAAAGATGTAGCAAATGAGGCCATCGCCGGCAACCATCCTTGGGCCACTTTGAGCCGGCTCGATGCCGGCGCTTGGCACAGCCGTGCCTACGCAGGCGAGACCATTCCCACGCTGGACGGCATTGCCGCCTATTGCATCCGCAACGGCTACTTTCTGAACATCGAGATCAAGCCCACCCCGGGTACCGAGCGTCACACCGGCGAGGTCGTGGCCCGGCACGCCGCCCTCCTGTGGGCAGGACAGTCCGTGCCACCCCTGCTGACTTCTTTCGCGCCAGACGCACTGGAAGGCGCTCTGGACACTCAGCCTGAGTTGCCCCGTGGTCTATTGCTGGACGAACTCTGGAGCGGTTGGCTAGAAACCGCCCTGCGCTTGGGATGCCACGCCATCGTGTGCAAGCACACGCTCTGGGACACCAGCACTGTGACGCAAGCCAAAGCGGCCGGCATCCGCACCCTGAGCTACACGGTCAATGACGAGCCCGCTGCGCAGCGTCTGATCGACTTAGGCACGGACGGCATCATCACCGACCGGGTGGATTTGTTCAGCCCTGCTTGAGTACCCAATCGACGGCAGAAGCCATGTCCGGCACCACCACGGTGGCGGCACTGAAGTCCTGCACTGCAGACATAGCGGTGGGTATCGCCACACAGGCCAGCCCCGCCGCAATGGCCGAGGCGACGCCGTGCTCAGTGTCCTCAAAGGCCACTGCTTCATGGGCCTGCAAGCCCATCTTCTCCAAGGCGAGCAGGTAGCACTCGGGTGCTGGCTTGCTGTGAACGACTTCGTCCGCAGAAATCACGATCTCAAACTCCGGCGCCAGCGCGTGCGAGCGCAAAGTGGCGGCAATGGCGAACATACGTGCCCCGGTCACCACGCCCTTGCGCAGGCCCGCTGCATTCAAACGGGTCAATGATTCGCGCACGCCGGGCATCAGCGGGAAGGCGTGGGTTGCAAGGTATTCGGCCGTCATGCCGTTTTTGGTATCAGCCAGTTCGGCGGCGTCCGGAGCCAGCGCATAGCGCTTCTTGATGTCATGGCCGTTGGTGATGGCGGGCACACCTGAGAAGTCCGCCATGAACAACTCCACCGGAATCTGCACGCCATAGGGCTGCAGCACCTGATTCCAAATCGCGTGATGCACCGCTTCGGATTCGACCAGGGTGCCGTCGTGGTCAAACAGAACGGCTTTGAAACGTGAGGGCATAAAGCTCCAAAAAAGGGGGGCCGGGTTCAGCGGCGCATGGCCCACCACTGGCTGGCCGCACAGGCCAGCACCATGGCGCCGTAGCTGAGCATCTTGCCGTCGCGCCCGAAGAATACGAGTCCGCCCATCAAGGCCCCTAGCCCCGCTACAAAATTAATAGCTGCCTGCGCATATAGACTGAGCGCTACCGGCACTTTTCTATAAAAAAGAGACGCCAGAAGCGCCAGCAACACCCCGACCACCAAGGCAGGAGCCGCAAAATTCAACAGGTGGTTCAGGAGATCGAGAGGGCCCATGGCGGTCATTGCAAAGGCCAATCGAGGCTTTGGCGGGGTGAGTAGACGCTGGATTTTATAATCGGCGTCTA
The DNA here is from genome assembly GCF_002163715.1 of Curvibacter sp. AEP1-3. Classification (GTDB taxonomy): domain Bacteria; phylum Pseudomonadota; class Gammaproteobacteria; order Burkholderiales; family Burkholderiaceae_C; genus Allorhodoferax. The sequence continues at coordinate 3,725,810 of NZ_CP015698.1, read as the reverse complement.
AACATATGGCAGTCTGGGCATTAGGCATCAACCACACCACCGCACCGCTGGATATGCGGGGCCGGTTTGCGTTCGCCAGTGACCAGATCGCGCCGCAGCTCCACGGGCTGCGCCAGAGCATGGCCCGCCCCCCGGAGGCGGCCATTGTCTCCACCTGCAACCGCACCGAAATCTACTGCGCAGGCGATGAAGCCGCGCTGGACCACACCCTCGCCTGGCTGGCCCAAAGCGGTGGCGTGTCGGCCAGTGAACTACGCTCCCACACCTACCGCCTCGAAGACCAGGAAGCCGCCCGCCATGCCTTCCGCGTGGCCAGTGGCTTGGACAGCATGGTGCTGGGCGAGCCGCAAATCTTGGGGCAGCTCAAAGATGCGGTGCGCGCCGCCGATGAGGCAGGCGCTTTGGGCACAACGCTCTCCCAGCTTTTCCAACGCTCGTTCGCGGTGGCCAAAGAGGTGCGTACCTCTACGGAGATCGGCGCGCACAGTATCAGCATGGCCGCTGCGGCCGTGCGTCTGGCCGGCAATCTGTTTGAAGACCTGGCCAAGGTCAAGGTGCTGTTTGTGGGTGCGGGCGAAATGATTGAGCTCTGTGCCACGCACTTTGCGGCCAAGAACCCCAAGGCCATCGCTATTGCCAACCGCACGCTGGAGCGGGGCGAAAAGCTGGCCAGCCGCTTCGGGGGCGAGGTCATGCGCCTGGCCGACTTGCCCGAGCGGCTGCACGAGTTTGACGCTGTCATCAGCTGCACCGCCAGCACCCTGCCCATCATCGGCTTGGGCGCGGTGGAGCGCGCACTCAAAAAGCGCAAGCACCGCCCCATGTTCATGGTGGACCTCGCCGTGCCCCGCGACATTGAACCCGAAGTCAAAGCCTTGGGCGATGTGTACCTCTACACCGTGGACGACCTGGCCGGCGTGGTGCAAACCGCTCAAGCCAACCGCCAGGCCGCCGTGGCCCAAGCGGAAGCCATTGTGGACGCCGGGGTGCAAAGCTTTATGCACTGGGTGGACCAGCGCAGCGCCGTGCCCCTGATCCAGCAGCTCAATGCCCAAGCCGAAGAATGGCGCACCGCAGAACTCACCCGTGCCCGCAAGATGCTGGCCAAGGGCGAAGATGTGGACGCGGTGCTTGAAGCTCTGGCCAAAGGCCTGAGCCAGAAGATGCTGCATGGCGCCATGGCCGAGCTGCACGCCGGGGACGCTGCAGCACGCGAACGGGCGGGCAACGCGATTTCGCACTTTTTCTTGCGGAACAAGCGTTAGCTGGGGTCAAGCTCAGGGGTTCACACCCCTCTCCCCCAGTCCCTGTCGCCCGGCCGATTGAGCGGGGGGCTTAAACAGCCACATTTTGTTTTTTCGCTTCGACCCCGCTTCTACGGTCGTCGCATTGATCGCTACACACACAAAGTCACCCATGAAACCGTTTCTCCGCCAACAGCTTGCCAAGTACAAAGACCGCCAAGGGGAGCTGGAGTTTTTGCTTTCGCGTGAAGACATCATGAAAGACATGGAGCAGTTCCTCAAGCTCTCGCGCGAACACACCGATGTGGCAGCCGTGGCGGGACGTTGGGAGCGTTTCCAGCAGCGTGAGGCTGATCTGGCCACGGGGCAGGAGATGCTGGGTGATGCGGCGGGCGACGAGGACATGCTGGCCATGGCGCAAGAGGAAATCGACGGCGCCACCGCCGAAATGGCCCAGTTAGAGGCCGAGCTGCAGCGCATGTTGCTGCCGAAGGACCCGGACGATGCGCGCCCTGCGTTTGTGGAAATCCGCGCGGGCACGGGGGGTGATGAATCCGCCCTGTTTGCCGCGGATCTGGCCCGCATGTACACCCGCTACTGCGACGCCAAGGGGCTGCGCACCGAAATCATGAGCGCGTCTGAAAGCGAGCTGGGTGGCTACAAGGAAGTGGTGCTGCGCATCGAAGGCAGCACGACCACCAGCACGGGCTCTTGCGGTGCCTACGGCATGCTCAAGTTTGAATCAGGCGGCCACCGGGTGCAGCGGGTGCCCGCCACCGAAACCCAGGGCCGCATCCACACCAGCGCCTGCACGATTGCGGTGCTGGCCGAGCAGGACGAGGCGGAGGCCATCAAGATCAACCCCTCGGATCTGCGCATTGACACCTACCGCGCCAGCGGCGCAGGTGGCCAGCACATCAACAAGACCGACTCGGCGGTGCGTATCACGCACATCCCCACCGGTATCGTGGCCGAATGCCAGGATGGCCGCAGCCAGCACAGCAACAAGGCCCAAGCCCTGAAAGTGCTGACCGCCCGCATCCACGAAAAAGACCGCTCCGAGCGCGCCGCCAAAGACGCGGCCGAGCGCAAGAGCCTGGTTGGCAGCGGCGACCGCAGCGACCGCATCCGCACCTACAACTACCCGCAAGGCCGGCTGACCGACCACCGCATCAACTTGACGCTGTATAAACTGGACCGCGCGATGGAGGGCGATTTGGACGATGTGGTCGAGGCCCTGCAAGCCTACGAAGCAGCCCAGCAGTTGGCTGCGCTGGAAAACAGCTTGAACTGAGTTTGCTTGTGGGCTCTGAGTTGAGTCGGCTGGGCGCTCACTGCGATTAACAGAGAGCGTTTGGGCGGCAGTGCGTTTTGCGCAGGTCAAGGAGGAGCCCGCACAGCGGGCGGGGGACACGGAGCAAAACGCGCTGCCGCCCAAACGCTCGGCCAAGCACCCAGACTCTAGCCAAAGTCAGAGCTTGAACACCCCCACCACCTGTACCAAATCGTTGGCCTGACTCTTCAAACTGCTAGCTGCCGCAGCCATCTCTTCCACCAAGGCTGCGTTTTGCTGCGTCGCCTGGTCCATCGAAGTCACAGCCTCACCCACCTGCGCTACACCGGCACTTTGCTCATTGCTGGCGGCGCTGATCTCGCCCATGATGTCAGTCACTCGCCGGATGCTGCTCACCACTTCGGTCATGGTTTCACCGGCCTTGTCGACCAAAGCAGTGCCCTGCTCCACGCGCTCGACGCTGGCGTTGATCAGGCTCTTGATCTCTTTGGCGGCCTCTGCACTGCGGCCTGCGAGAGAACGGACTTCGCTGGCCACCACCGCAAAACCACGCCCCTGCTCCCCGGCACGGGCAGCCTCCACAGCAGCGTTCAGCGCAAGAATGTTCGTTTGGAAGGCAATGCCATCGATCACGCTGATGATGTCGCTGATCTTGCGGCTGGCCTCATTAATGCCTTTCATGGTGTCCACCACCTGCCCTACCACTTCGCCACCTTGCACCGCCACAGTTGAGGCGCTCATGGCCAGTTGATTGGCTTGGCGAGCGTTGTCGGCGTTTTGCTTGACGGTGCTGTTGAGCTCTTCCATGCTAGCCGCAGTTTCCTCCAGCGAGCTGGCCTGGTGCTCGGTGCGCGCACTCAAGTCATTGTTGCCTTGGGCAATCTCGGCGCTGGCGTTGGCCACGCTGTCAGCACTGCTGCGTACTTGCGCCAACACCCCATGGATTTTGGCGACGAACTGGTTAAACCCGTTGCCGATGGCGGCCAGCTCGTCATTGCCATGCACGGCGATTTTGGTACGCAGGTCTGCATCCCCGCTGGATACATCGGCCATAGCGCTGCTCAGGGCCCGCAGGGGCTGCATGAGCCGCGACACTACCGCAACCAGAATGACCGCCGTAGCCAAGGCGCACACCAATGCGGCACCCAAGGTGTAGAAAGTCAGTTGGCGCGACGATGCGGTTGCCACGCTCTGCGGAAAGCTCATGCGCACTGCCCAAGGCGCTGCGTCCGGGTGGATGACCAAAGGCTGTAAGAGGTGAATCACTTTGCTGCTATCGGTGTACTCGTAAGTCTGCCCCTTCTGCACCGCCTCCAAACCGGCTGCGGGGATGTCCTCGGCCTTTTTGTTGATCAGCGCCGCATCGGGGTTGGTCGCATACAAGCCGCCGTTGGAGATCAAGACCAGACTGCCGCCATTCATGACTTTCACATCCGACAGGATGGTGTTCAGCTGTGTGAGCGCGAAGTCGGCACTGGCCACACCTTGAAACTTGCCTTCTACCAGAATGGGCGCCACCAGCGATGCCATCAGCACATCTTTGCCTTCAATCGGGTAGATGTAGGGCTCGGTGAAAAACACCTTGCTGGTTTTCTTCGGGATGTCGTACCAATCATTGGCCCCCGGCGCGGGGTCGAACACAATGGGGTCCACATGGAAGCCGCCACCGGCCTTGCGGGTCCAGTAGGGCATATGGCGTCCGGTTGCATCGTAAAGCGGCGCTTTGCCCGCGAACTCGGCATCTTTGCCGTCCAGTGCATTGGGCTCCCAGGTGACGGCGGCACCCACAAAGTCCGGGGAGCTCATCAGGGTGGATTTGGTGATCTCGTCAATTTGCGGTCGTTGCAAGGGCAAGCCAGCCGCCTTGGTAGTGGTCATGGCGCCGGAAAGCGCCATCACGGAATACAGATTGGCCTTGATCCGCGATTGCAAGGCCCCCGCCGCTTCGCGGGCAGAGGTGCGGGCCAGCTCCATGGTTGCTGCTTCTGCGGTGGAACTGCTTTTAAAGCCGATCACAGCGGCCGTAATGGCCAGACTGGCGACCACGAGGGCGGTAGCCGCGACACAAATCTTGGCGTTGAGCGACAAGCCACTCAGGCGTGCAGGTGGCGCGGACGAACCGGAGGACAATACAAGGCTCATTTTGAGAACACTCCAACGAAACGGCGCCTCGCCAACGCCTGCTCCAGCCAAGATCGGCCTCATCTATTTGTGGATTCACTGTACTTTATTTGGGTCGAAAGCGCAGCGAAAAATAAGCGGTCTTTCAACTATTTCGTGTATTCATCCATACAAAATATGCGCGAGCAGCTATCAATATAAGAGCAATCATGCCCACCATTGCGCAAGCGATTTCTCAGCTCCAAAGCCAAGGGCTGGACCTGACAGACAGTCGGCTGCTGCTTTTGCATGCAGTCGGGCAGGCCAGGGCGGGGCGGGCTTGGCTGCTGGCACATGACACCGACCTTCTGAGTGAGCAAGCGCTCACCACGCTGACACGGCTGGCAAATCGACGGCTGGCGGGCGAACCCGTCGCTTACCTGATCGGCCACAAAGAGTTTTACGGGCTGAACTTGCAGGTCAGCGCCGATGTATTGATACCCCGCCCTGACACCGAGACGCTTGTGGAATGGGCACTGGTGACGCTGGAGCCCACCCTCCATGCCCGGGTGGTGGACCTGGGCACCGGCAGCGGTGCGATTGCGCTGGCCCTCAAGGCCACACGGCCGGAATTGCAGGTGGAAGCCGTGGACTTCAGCCACGCAGCACTGGCTGTGGCGCAAGGCAATGCGCAACGTCTGGGGTTAGAGGTGGCTTTTGGCCAGGGCTCCTGGCTTAGCAGCGCAGAAGGCAAGTTCCAGGTCATTGTGTCCAACCCACCCTACATTCGCGAAGACGACGAACACCTGCCTGCCCTGCGGTTCGAGCCCCGACAGGCATTGACCGCCGGTACCGATGGGCTGGACGACATACGCACCATCATCCGCCAGGCCCCAGAGCACCTGCTTGCTGGCGGCTGGCTGCTGTTCGAGCACGGGTATGACCAAGCGGCTGATGTTCGCGGGCTCTTGGCTGCCGCCGGCTTCCGTGAAGTGCAAAGCCACCGCGATCTGGCTGGCATTGAGCGCTGCAGCGGCGGCAGATGGCCGGCAGCATTTCCATAACAAATTGGCCTTTAGCGCACACCGATATTGCGCGAGCAGCTCCTGAATTCATAGCAAGAAGAAAGCATCCATGTCCTCTACACCCGCCTGTCCGCAATGCACTTTGGAAAACACCTACCCCGATGGCAACAACTTTGTGTGCGCCAACTGCGGCTTTGAATGGCCACAGGCTGTTGCAGCGGCGGATGATGAAGACAACGCAGTCGTCAAAGACTCCAACGGTCAGGTGCTGCAGGACGGCGATGCGGTGGTGCTGATCAAAGACCTGAAAGTCAAAGGCAGCTCCACCGTGCTCAAGCAGGGCACCAAGGTCAAAAGCATCCGGCTGGTGGGCGGCGACCACGAGGTGGACTGCAAGATGGACGGCGGCAGCTTCATGCTCAAGGCCTGCTTCCTGAAAAAGGCATAAAAAAAACCGGGGCGCTTGCGCTGCCCCGGCTCTTCATGACTTGGCTGAATCAGGCTGCAACAGGCTCTGCCGCATCCACGTCCACCAGCCCCAAGCGATTCACACCGCTAATCAGGGCTTTGACCGAGGCGGTCACGATGTTGGTGTCCATGCCTACCCCGAAGCGCTCGCCGCCCTTGCCGGTATCGCCGTTCGTAGCCACCAGCTCCAGGAAGGCACAGGCTTGTGCATCACCCGCGTCGGTGCTGGCTTTGGTGCTGCGCTCTTCATAGCTGCGCACCTGCACCTTCACGCCAATCGTCTGCAAGGCATGCACTGCCGCGTCGATGGGGCCGTTCCCTTCGCCGGTGATCAGCATGGGCTGGCCGTCCACCTCCACGCCGATGCGGATGCCCTGCACATGGGCCTTGCCGGTCTGGCCGGGGTGGTCGAACAGGTGATGCTCGACGTAGCGCACTTTGGCGTCTGCCGCGTTCAGGTAGGTGGCGTCAAACAGGTCCCAAATGTTTTGCGCGCTCATTTCGCCGCCATGGCTGTCGGTGTAGCTTTGCACTTCGCCCGAGAACTCCACCTGCAGGCGGCGCGGCATGACCACACCGAACTCGGTTTCCATCAAATAAGCCACACCACCCTTGCCGGACTGGCTGTTCACGCGGATTACCGAGTCGTAGCTGCGGCCCACGTCGGCAGGGTCTATGGGCATGTAGGGCACATTCCACATCGCATCCGGGCCGGCTGCCTTTTGGGCGGCAAAGCCTTTCTTGATGGCGTCCTGGTGGGAGCCACTGAACGCGGTGAACACCAGGTCACCCACATACGGGTGGCGTGGGTGGATGGGCAACTGGTTGCAATGCTCGACGGTGCGGGCAATGGCGTTGATGTCCGAAAAATCGAGACCGGGGCTCACGCCCTGGGTGTACATATTCAGGGCCAAGGTCACAAGGTCCACATTTCCGGTGCGCTCGCCGTTGCCGAACAAGCAGCCTTCCACGCGGTCGGCGCCGGCCATCATGCCCAGTTCGGCAGCCGCCACGCCAGTGCCCCGGTCGTTGTGCGGGTGCAGGCTCAGGATGATGCTGTCGCGGCGAGCCAGGTGGGTGTGCATCCACTCGATCTGGTCGGCATAAATGTTGGGGGTGGACACCTCCACGGTGGCCGGCAAATTGAGGATCACCTTGTTGGCAGGCGTGGCGCCCCACTCGGCGGTGACGGCGTCACATACTTCGCAGGCGAATTCGAGTTCGGTGCTGGTAAACACCTCGGGGCTGTACTGCAGCACCCACTCGGTCTCGGGCATGGTGGCAGTGATCTCTTTGATCAAGCGCACCGAAGACACGGCCAACTCTTTGACCTCGGGCTTGCTCATGCCGAAAACCACTTCGCGGAAGACGGGGGCGGTGGCGTTATACACATGCACGATGGCGCGGCGCGCGCCCTTGAGGGACTCGATGGTGCGGCGGATCAGGTGCTCGCGGGACTGGGTGAGCACTTCGATGGTCACGTCATCGGGCACATGACCACCAGTGATCAACTCGCGCACAAAGTCAAAGTCGGTTTGCGAGGCGCTGGGGAAGCCGACCTCGATTTCTTTGAAACCCACTCTCAGCAGCGTGCGGAACATGCGCATCTTGCGCTCCGCATTCATGGGCTCAAACAGGGATTGGTTACCGTCCCTCAGGTCCGTGCTCATCCAAATGGGCGGCTGGGTGATGCTGCGCGTGGGCCACTGCCGATTCGGCAAGTCAATGGAAGGGAAGGCGCGGTATTTGGTAGCGGGGTTGGACAACACGGCAAAAACTCCTGAAGGGCATGACACCAATTTCTAGACTGGTATCGTAGCCCCGCAGGACCGGCAGCCAATTGCGTTGTTTGCCTTTATTTCAAAATACTTGGTGATTTATGCCAATAAAAAACAAAATTCCGCAATTCAACTCACGCAAAAGCTACCGAAAGGCAATCAGTGATGATGGCCGTGGGCACCATGCACGTGTCCGTGGGCGATTTCTTCTTCGCTGGCAGCACGCACTTCCAGCACCTTCAGTGCAAATCGCAGTGTCTTGCCGGCCAGGGGATGGTTACCGTCGAGGTGCACTTCAGGGCCCTTGATCTTGACCACGGTGAACACGATGGTTTGGCCATCTTCGGCACGGCCTTCCAGCTGACCACCAACCTTCACGCCCGGGGGAAACTGGGTTTTGGGAATGGTTTGTAACAGGCCTTCGTTGTATTCGCCGAAGGCATCGGCAGGGGCCAGCTCCACGGTGGTGGCGAAGCCGGCTGCCTGGCCTTCGAGTGCTTCTTCAATCTTTGGGAAAGTATTGCCGTAGCCGCCATGCAGGTAGGCGATGGGTTCCTGGCTCTGGTCCAGCAGCTTGCCGGTAGCATCGGAAATCTTGAATTGCAGGGTGACTGCGGTGTTTTTAGTGATGTTCATGCCCCCAATTATCGTAAAAAGCCTTACCGGCTGTGCGCTGAGGCCACGGAAGGGCGACAAGCAGGGACGAAGGTGAAATAATTAGGGTATCTATCTACTCGGAATTTTTGACATGAGCGACGCACAACAACGCATTGACGAACTGGTGAAGTCCAACGACATCCTGCTGTTCATGAAAGGCACTGCCAGCTTCCCACAGTGCGGCTTCTCCGGCCGCGCTATCCAGATCCTCAAGGCCTGCGGCGTGGATACCAAGACCATCAAGACCGTGAACGTGCTGGAAGACGACGGCATCCGCCAAGGCATCAAGGAATACAGCAGCTGGCCCACCATCCCCCAGCTCTACATCAAGGGTGAATTCATCGGCGGCTCAGACATCATGATGGAGATGTACGAATCCGGCGAACTGGTGCAAGTGATCGGCGCCCAGGCCAATTAACCGCCTCCAGCGGTATGCCTGGCGCGAATGACCGGGCAACCGCAACCCCCATGAGGCTTGCAGGGAGTCTGCTGTGTCCAATCCCCGTCATGACGATGCGGAAGAGGCGACCGTACGAAGTCGCCGGGTCTTCCAGTTTGCACTGCTGGTGTTCATCGCCTTCAGCGGCACGGCAGCCCAGTACGGACTGCAATCCCGCTGGGATGTAGTCCTGTCCCTGGGCTTGGGAGCTGCGCTGATGCTCCCCTGCCAATGGCTCAACCACCGCGGGCACCACGAGGCCGCTGCCGGCATGGTGCTGTCGGTGGCCACCCTCTCCCTGTTCAGCATCATGTGGTTCAGCGACGGGCTGCGCGACTCCTCGCTCCTGGGTTATCCGGTCATCCTGATCGGGGCGGGTCAGCTACTCAAACCAAGACACTTCTGGATGCTGCTGACCTTCATGCTGGGGTGCGTGGTGATGTTGGGCCTGGGTACATTGAACGGTTGGCGCACTGGCATCACCTCCGGTACCGAGCTGGACCGGCTGACAGACAGCGTATCCATTTTGCTGATCAATGGTTTTCTGATCTGGTTTCTGACCTACGACATGCAAAACGCATTGGTGCGCCTAAGGGCGCAGATTGCGCGTTTTCATGCCTCGGAAAAGAACCTGACCTATCTGGCACAGCACGATGGGTTGACGCGTCTGCCCAACCGCATACTGGGTAACGAGCTCCTGACCGAGGCGATGCGCTTAGCCGCCGAAGAGAAGAATCTGGTCGCCATGCTGTTTGTGGATCTGGACAACTTCAAAGACGTCAACGACTCCTTGGGGCATTCCGCTGGAGATGATTTTTTGGTGCAAGTGGCGCAGCGTTTGCGTGAATCGGTGCGGCAAACAGACATTGTTTGCCGGCAGGGCGGAGATGAATTTTTGATTGGTCTGACTGGTCTCCAACACCCCGATGCGGTGGCGAAAGTCAGTCAGGACATCCTGCAGAAGATGCAGGCCCCGTTTCAGTTGCGAGGCCTAGAAGTGCTCGCTTCCTGCTCTATCGGCATCGCCCTGTATCCCCAACACGGCAACTCTTTCGACGAACTGATGCGGCACGCTGACCTGGCGATGTATCACGCCAAAGAAGCCGGGCGCAACACCTTCCGATTCTTCAGTGAAGACATCCGCAGCAGTGTGACGGAGAGCCTGCACCTGATTTCCAGCCTCCGGCAGGCGGTCACGCAAGAAGAGTTTGTATTGCACTACCAGCCGGTGTATGACCTGCACAGCGGCAGGCTGTTGGGGGCGGAAGCGCTGGTGCGCTGGCAAAACCCCAAGCTGGGTATGGTGTCACCCGGCTTGTTCATCACCTTGGCAGAAAAATCGGGCTTGATTGTGGACATCGGTCAATGGGTGTTGACTGAAGCCTGCCGGCAAATGCAGGCCTGGCGGCAGCAAGGTGCGACGGATCTGTTTGTGTCGGTCAACCTGTCGCCGGTTCAATTCAGTCGGGGCAATGTGGAAGCCGTGATCGCACAGGCTCTACGGGAGACCGGTCTGGATCCGCGGCAATTGGAGTTGGAAGTCACGGAGTCCACCCTGATCCATGACACCGAGAAATTCATCACCACGCTTGGCCGGATTCAACACTCCGGCATCCGAATGTCCATCGATGACTTCGGCACCGGTTACTCCAACCTGTCTTACCTGCAGCGCTTTCCGGTGCATAAACTCAAGATTGACCAGTCGTTTGTCCGCCGATTGATGCAGGGACAAAAAGATGTGGCCATGGTGAGCGCCATCATTCACTTGGCCAAAAGTTTGCAGCTCACCGTGACCGCCGAGGGCGTGGAAAACGAAGCCACCCGGGAGGCCCTTACCCGCATGGGCTGCGATCAAGCGCAGGGCTATTTATTCGCGCGGCCCATGCCTGCCAAAGACTTCGAGGCCTACTGGCTGGCCCGCCCTACCCTCACCCCGATTGCGGGCCAAGTTTAGCCTGCCCATTCCCAGTTGCGGCGGGCGCCGAGCACAGCGTTCGGATACGGGGCTTTGCCGCGGGAGCCGTTGTAGCGCCCCAGGGCCATAAACACATCGCCGCGCTCCCGCTCCAGGTAGTGGCGCAGGATCACACAGCCGAAACGCAGGTTGGTCTGCATGTGAAACAGCTTGCCGGCATCGCCGTCGCCAAGAACGCGGGTCCAGAACGGCATGACCTGCATGTAGCCGCGCGCCCCCACGCTGCTGACCGCAAATTTGCGGAAGTTGCTCTCCACCTGAATCAGGCCAAGTACCAGGGCCACATCCAGACCGGCACGCTTGCTCTCGTACCAGACCGTTTGCAGAAACTCCCGGCGCACGTCCCACTCAGGCTTTTTCTTCTTGAGGCGCTCGCTCATGGCACCCAGCCAGCGCAGGTATTTGAGGCGCGACTCGGTGTCCTGAAATTCAGGTATGGGCGGCGCAGAATTGGTAATGGCGGACGACAGAGCGGTACGCACTGAGTCCACCAAAGGCTCCTCCACCTGCGCGCCCGCCCATGCGCGTTGCTGCGAAAAACAGAGCAACCCGCACACGAGAGATAAGCGCTGCAGCCCGATTCGCCTTGAAACCAGCGAATCGGAGAGCGGAAGACTCATGCCTTGAGGCGGCCGAGCAACAGCGATGCGATGTCTGCCACCGGCACGCTGGTTGCGGCACTTTCACGGCGGTGCTGGTACTCCACCAAGCCTTCTTTCAAGCCACGGTCGCCGATGTTCACGCGGTGCGGAACACCGATCAGCTCCCAATCCGCAAACATGGCGCCGGGGCGCTCATTACGGTCGTCGAGAATCACGTCAACACCCGCAGACAGCAGCTCTTCATAGAGCTTGTCGGCCGCTGCCTTCACATCAGGGAAACGATCCGGATTGATCGGGCACAAGACCACGGTAAACGGCGCCAACGCATCGGGCCAGATGATGCCCTTGTCATCGTGGTTCTGCTCAATCGCAGCGGCGGGCAGGCGGGTGATGCCGATGCCGTAGCAGCCCATCTCCATGAACTGGGGCTTGCCGTTCACATCCAGGAAGGTGGCGTTCATCGCCTTGCTGTACTTGGTGCCCAGGTAGAACACATGGCCGACTTCGATGCCACGCTCAATCGCCAGCACGCCTTTGCCGTCGGGCGAGGCATCGCCCTCCACCACATTGCGCAGGTCCGCGACCATGTCGGGTTCCGGCAAATCACGACCCCAATTTACGCCCCGGATGTGAAAGCCCTCTTCGTTGGCGCCACAAATCCAGTCGGCCATGACCGTCACATCACGGTCAGCCACGATCTTGAGTGGCTGCTTGAGGCCGATGGGGCCAAGGTAACCAGGCTTGCAGCCGAAGTGCTCTTCAATCTCACCCACGGTGGCAAATCGGAACTCGGCCAGACCCGGCAACTTGCCGACCTTGACCTCATTCATGTCATGGTCACCGCGCAGCAGCAAGAGCCAGACTTGGGTCTTCTTGACCACGCCGTGCTCATCTTTCTCGTCTGTCGCCAGCACCAAAGACTTGACTGTCGTATTCAGTGCCACACCCAACAAAGCAGCCACATCCTCACAGGTGCTCTTTCCGGGCGTTGCAACTTTTTCCATAGCAGCTTGCGCAGACGCTCTGGGCGCTACAGTCGCCAATGCTTCTGCTTTTTCCATATTGGCAGCGTAGTCACTGGTCGGGCAATAGACGATGGCGTCTTCACCGGTAGCCGCAATCACCTGGAACTCTTCGCTCAAGTCGCCGCCGATAGCGCCGCTATCTGCTGCAACTGCGCGGTAGGTCAGGCCGAAGCGGTCGAAGATGCGGCGGTAGGCCTTGGCCATGACCTGATAGCTTGCCTTCGCCGAATCCTGATCACGGTCGAAGCTATACGCGTCCTTCATGATGAATTCGCGACCGCGCATCAAGCCGAAACGGGGCCGGCGCTCATCACGGAACTTGGTCTGGATCTGGTACAGGTTTTTGGGCAGCTGTTTGTAACTCTTGATCTCCTGGCGGGCGATGTCGGTCACCACCTCTTCGCTGGTGGGCTGCACCACATAGTCGCGCTCATGGCGGTCTTTGATGCGAAGCAGCTCGGGGCCCATCTTGTCAAAGCGACCTGTCTCCTGCCACAGCTCTGCCGGTTGAATCACGGGCATGGTCAGCTCAACAGCACCGGCACGGTTCATCTCTTCACGAACGATGGCTTCGACCTTGCGGATGACCCGCAAACCCATAGGCATGTAGTTGTAGATGCCGGCACCCAGCTTTTTGATCATGCCCGCGCGCATCATGAGCTTGTGGCTCACCACTTCGGCATCGGTGGGCGCTTCTTTCAGGGTGGAAATCAGGAATTGGGAGGCTTTCATGGGTCGCTCAGTGAACTACAGGGAACTCCAGACCTTGATGCACTGCTTTCGCTGTGCATAATGAATGAAGTTTAAAAATTGGGGTTTGATTATGCTTGACCGGGACGGATTTCGACCCAATGTCGGCATCGTCCTGCTCAACCAGCGAAATCAGGTATTTTGGGGCAAACGCATACGCACGCATTCGTGGCAGTTCCCGCAAGGTGGCATTGACCGGGGGGAAACTCCTGAGCAAGCCATGTTCCGGGAACTCCATGAAGAGGTGGGCCTCCTTCCGGAGCATGTAAGCATTGTGGCCCGTACCCGGGACTGGTTGCGCTACGAGGTGCCGGACAGGTATGTGCGCCGCGATGCGCGGGGCCACTACAAAGGACAAAAGCAGATCTGGTTTCTGCTGCAATTGGTCGGTCACGATTGGGACCTGAATCTGCGTGCTACGGACCACCCTGAGTTCGATGCTTGGCGCTGGAACGACTATTGGGTGCCGCTGGACGCCGTCGTGGAATTCAAGCGCGGAGTCTATGAAATGGCTCTGACAGAGCTATCGCGTTATCTGCCTCGTCATGAGCCACGTAACCGTTTTTTGCGCCACGGTAGCGGACGCCAACGGGAAGTCGAAAGCGGCTTTGACCGGCTCCAGCCCAACCACATGGAATTGCCTCCAGGCGCGTCGTTTGAACCGGACCCGGGCACGAATGTGCCCTCCACATCATGAATCATTTCAAGCGCTCAGTTGCAGGTCAAGTCTTGCTACTGGTCAGCAGTCTTGCCTGCGCACAGAACTCTTTGGATAACCCGGACTGGGTTGAGGAAAAGGAGCCTCCCGCACCCGCCTTTTCGGTCACCAAAGTTTTGCCTTTGGAAATGCCGAACTTTGTGACCGTCAAAGTAGGGATTGATCCCAACACGATTTACGTGGGCAATGACGGCATTGTTCGGTACGTGGCGGTCATGACCAATTCGACGGGGACGAGCAACGCGGTGTACGAAGGCATCCGGTGCCTGACCGGTGAGGTCAAAACCTATGCCCGCGCCGGCTCCAGTGGAACCTGGTCACCGGTAGCCAACCCGGTCTGGCGTGATCTGCTAGATAACATGGGATCACAACACCCCCGCATGTTCGCCAGGCAGGCAGCTTGCTATGCGCGTGTCGTAGTGAGTAAGCCTGACATCATCAAGGCGCTTCAAACCGGCACGAAACCGGCAAATCAGAAAAACGACAACCCGGTGTAGCTCTTCAAACTAGTGAGGCTTAGCGGCTGAGCACCAGATTGTCCCGATGCAGCATCTCGGGCTCCGCGGCATAGCCCAATAGGCGCTCAAATTCGGACGATGGCTTGCGACACAGCAATCGAGCCTCTGCGCTTGCGTAGTTGGCCAATCCGCGGGCAATTTCTTGGCCGGCCTCATCCCGAACTGCGATAACGTCACCGCGAGAAAACTCACCTTCCACCTGAACCATCCCGATGGGGAGCAAGCTCTTGCCCTCGTCGCGCACCTTGGCTGCGGCACCCGCATCCACAATGACGGCGCCACGCATTTGCAGGTGATCCGCCATCCACTGTTTGCGGGCTTGATTTTTCTGGGTCTGTGCAATTAGCAAGGTACCAATCGCATCACCCTGGGTTAGCCGAATCAGTGCATCAGGCTCACGCCCCCAAGCAATGACAGTGGAAGCCCCGGAGCCGGCCGCACGTTTGGCCGCCAGAATTTTGGTGAGCATGCCACCGCGACCTATGCTGCTGCCAGCGCCACCCGCCATGAGTTCGAGCTTCGCATCACCTGCAGAGGCTTCGCTCACGAAAGTGGCAGATGCATCTTTGCGCGGATCGGCAGTGAACAAGCCCTTTTGGTCGGTGAGGATGACCAAGGCATCCGCTTCCACTAGGTTCGCCACCAACGCACCGAGGGTGTCGTTGTCGCCAAACTTGATTTCATCATTCACCACCGTGTCGTTTTCATTGATCACTGGGACTACACCCAGCTTCAACAAAGTCAGCAAGGTGGAACGTGCATTGAGGTAGCGCTCGCGATCGGCCAAATCGGCATGCGTGAGCAAGACCTGTGCGCTTCCCAAACCGTTCGCACGGAGTTTGGTCTCGTACATCTGCGCCAAGCCCATCTGCCCAACAGCAGCTGCCGCTTGCAATTCTTGAACTGCCTTGGGGCGAGTGGTCCAGCCCAGCCGCTTCATGCCTTCGGCAATGGCGCCGCTGGACACCATGATGACCTCGCGTCCATCGCGAATCAAGTGCGCCAATTGCCTGCACCATTCGCCAATGGCCTGCTCGTCCAGCCCACGACCATCATTGGTGACCAGGCTGGAGCCCACTTTGACCACGACACGCCGGGCATCGCGCAACACCATCGAACTGAATTTAGGGTTCATTTATGCTTGTAGCGCCCGTTATGTATGCGCGAGCAGCTATAAAAATAGGAGCAAATCAGGCAGCGGAATTACCATCGGGGTCGGTAGATCCTGGTGCGAAGCGGGGGTCCACCTCCACGTGAGGCATTTCAGCAATCTGCTGCGCCTTGATGTGCTTGTAGATTTCTTTAATCAGCGGCTCGCAGCCTTCTCTGGTCAGCGCCGAAATCTCGAATACGGGGCCTTTGAACTTGTAGCGCTTCACAAAGTCCTTGATCAATGCCGCACGGTCATCTGTAGGCACCATATCCAACTTGTTCAGAACCAACCAGCGTGGCTTCTTGTACAACTCTTCGTCGTACTTCTTCAACTCGTTCACAATGGCCTTGGCCTGCGCAACCGTGTCCACACCCTCATCAAAGGGGGCCATGTCCACCACGTGCAGCAACAAGCGGGTGCGCTGCAAGTGACGCAAGAACTGATGTCCGAGGCCAGCGCCCTCAGCCGCGCCTTCAATCAGACCAGGCAGGTCTGCAACCACGAAACTTTGCTCGGGTCCGACGCGCACCACACCCAAGTTGGGGTGCAGGGTTGTGAAGGGATAATCCGCAATCCGCGGACGCGCGTTGGAGACCGCAGAAATAAAGGTAGATTTACCGGCATTGGGCATACCCAACAAACCGACGTCCGCCAGAACTTTGAGCTCCAGCTTCAGGTTGCGCTTCTCACCTGGCCAACCGGGCGTCTTCTGGCGCGGGGCGCGGTTGATCGCGCTCTTGAAACGCAAATTGCCAAAACCGCCGTCACCGCCTTTGGCGATGGTGATGACCTCACCAGGCTGCAATAACTCAAACAGAACTTCACCGGTTTCCGCATCGGAAATGATGGTGCCTACCGGCATTTTGAGGGTGATGTCATCACCGGCCGCACCGAACATGTCGGAGCCCATACCGTGCTCGCCCCGCTTGGCGTCATAACGACGCGCAAAGCGGTAATCCACCAAGGTATTCAGATTGGGGTCCGCAACAGCAAACACATGCCCACCGCGGCCACCGTCGCCCCCGTTGGGGCCACCAAATTCTTTGTACTTTTCATGCCGGAAGGAGACGCAACCCGCGCC
Organism: Curvibacter sp. AEP1-3; assembly: GCF_002163715.1. GTDB lineage: Bacteria > Pseudomonadota > Gammaproteobacteria > Burkholderiales > Burkholderiaceae_C > Allorhodoferax. The sequence goes on along the minus strand of NZ_CP015698.1, from coordinate 3,708,983 downwards.
ACCGTCTCCCGCGGAGATATCAATGTAGGCTTCGTCAACAAACTTCATGGTCGTACACCGAGGTTAGAAATGAAAAACCCCGCGCGAAGGGCGCAGGGTTTCTCGGGGGAGCCTGTGCAGTTTACGCTGCAGTAATGCTCACTGTGTGCTTGTTCAACGCACCCTTCACTGCGAACGACACTTTGCCGTCCACCAGTGCAAACAGGGTGTGGTCCACGCCCATGCCGACGTTGTCGCCAGCGTGGAACTTGGTACCGCGTTGACGCACGATGATGGAACCAGCGCTGATCAATTCACCGCCGAAAGCCTTCACACCGAGCATCTTTGGCTTGGAGTCACGTCCGTTGCGCGTAGAGCCGCCGCCTTTTTTCTGTGCCATGACCTATTCCTTTAAGCCTTGATCGCGCCGATTTGCAGTTCGGTGAACTGCTGACGGTGACCTTGACGTTTTTGGTAATGCTTACGACGACGCATCTTGAAAATGCGCACTTTGTCGTGCTTTCCGTGGGAAATTACTGTGACCGTAACGGTCGCACCGGACACCAAGGGTGTGCCAACCTTCAGTTCAGCGCCGTTTCCGACTGCCAGAACCTGGTCGATCACGATCTCTTGGCCTACGTCCGCAGCAATCTGTTCTACTTTAATTTTTTCGCCAGCAGCAACGCGATATTGCTTGCCGCCGGTTTTTATGACCGCGTACATGTTGACCTCTTCGACTAGGAAATTCTGCAAATGAATTTTCGCAGAGCCTTGGAGTATAACATTTCGCCGTAATTCGTCAAAGCCTACTCTACCAGTGCAGGGGCAGAGAGCCATAGCCTCTCTATAATCGGGGAAAACAAACCGGTCCAACGCCTTGCAAGTCTCTACTCCTGCTTCTTCGACGGGTCTTTCCATCGTCGAACCCGACATGCGCGAAGTTGACAGGGTCATCGCCCAGAGATTGGACTCCGGCGTTCCCCTCGTTGGCAGCGTCTCCCAATACATCATCTCTGCTGGCGGCAAGCGCCTTCGCCCCGCCCTGTTGTTGCTGTGCTGTGGAGCATTGGGCTACAGGGGAGAGCAACGGTACAACATGGCCGCAGTGGTCGAATTCATTCACACAGCGACCTTGCTGCATGACGATGTTGTCGACGACTCGGACCTCCGTCGCGGAGCGCCCACCGCTAATGCACGTTTCGGAAACCCCGCCAGTGTCTTGGTAGGCGACTTCCTGTACTCCCGCGCCTTCCAGATGATGGTCGACGCCCAAAGCATGCGCATCATGCAGGTGCTGGCAGATGCCACCAACATCATTTCCGAAGGGGAAGTGATGCAACTGATGAACATGCACAATGCAGCTCTCGATGAGGCGGGTTATTTGCAAGTTATCCGCTCCAAGACTGCAAAGCTGTTTGAAGCAAGCGCCCGTGTCGGCGCCATCTTGTCTCAAGCATCTGAAGCCCACGAAGAAGCATGTGCCGAATTCGGCCAAGCCATGGGGACCGCATTCCAAGTCATCGATGACGTGCTCGACTATGCGGGTGATGCCACAGTCATGGGCAAGAACCTGGGCGACGACCTGCGCGAAGGCAAAACCACACTGCCGTTGATTGCAGCCATGCAACGTGGCACTGAGTCTGAGCGGAGTACGATCCAGACCGCGATCGAAACCGGCGACCTCACTATGCTGGAGGCAGTAGTGGCCATTGTCAGAAAGACCGGCGCACTCGACGTCGCCAAGGCTTCTGCGCGCTCAGAAGCCGCTCGCGCAATTGAGGCCGCTAAACGTCTGCCAACGAATGAGTATTCCGAGTGTTTGATTAACTTGGCAACGCAGTTGCTGGAGCGTAACCACTAGGTTTTCAGCCGCTCACTTTCGCACACGGGGTGTGGCCTAGTCCGGTAAGGCGCTTCGTTCGGGACGAAGAGATCGGAGGTTCGAATCCTCTCACCCCGACCAAGTTTCGGCGTATAAAAAAAGGGCTTGCCGTTTGGCAAGCCCCTTTTTTGTGTCGGAAGCGTGCTTCTTAAGCAGCTTTTTGCTTGCGGCGACGGGCGATAGTACCCATCACACCCAAACCTGCCAGCAACATGGCGTAGGTTTCTGGCTCGGGCACCGAAGTCACGGAAATGTTATCCAACGAACCGCCCAAGGAATCCGATGCACCACGTGCATAAAAAGCCAGAACTGCGGAACCAGAATTACCCAAGTTTACGATTTGGGTAAAGTGTTGCCAATTGTGAGTGCTGGTGCTGTTACCAACGCCTTGCAGGACGGTAGTTTGGAAGCTGTTACCGAAAGACACTTGCAAATCGTTTGTACTGCTGGAGGTACCGGGACGAGCCGAGTACCAAAAGCTGAGCTCTACCAAACCTGTAGCGGTGATGGTTTGGGTAATACCGCTGTTGGCATTGGTATCCAATTCCACGAAATTCAAGCCGTCTTGAGCTGTGCCAGAAACATTGTTACGGAGTTCAACATTGGGCTGACCAGTCCAGCCTGGCAGGCTAGTGTATGTGTTCCAGTTGGTTTGAGCGGTTTGCTCAAAGCTACCGTTGGTAACCAAATTGGTTGCCGCGTTTGCGCCAAGCGCCAAGGTGCTCAGCATCGCCAGAGCAATAGATTTCATTGATTTCATTTACGTCCCCTGATTAAGCCAGACCAATTCGGGCTTTGACAGGATTGTCGAAGACACAAGTAGTTACACCAATAGCCCGTAAGTACTAGTCGAGCTTAAAAAATGTGAAAAAAATCACATCAACGACCATAAACGTCCTCAAACCGCACGATGTCGTCCTCGCCCAAATAGCTGCCCGACTGCACCTCAATCATCTCCAGTGCCAGCTTTCCAGGGTTCTCAAGTCGATGTGTGGTTCCAAGTGGAATGTAGGTAGATTCATTCTCTGAAAGCAATACGGTCTTCTCGCCCACCGTGACCTTCGCAGTACCACTCACCACAATCCAGTGCTCAGCACGGTGATGGTGCATCTGCAGCGACAATGCTGCTCCCGGCTTCACCACAATGCGCTTCACCTGGAAGCGCTCACCCTGATCAATACTGTCGTACCAACCCCAGGGGCGGAACACCTTGCGGTGCGCCTGCCCTTCACTGCGACCCGCCTGTTTCAAGCGGTCCACTATCTTCTTAACGTCTTGGGTCTTGTTCTTGTGAGCCACCAAAACGGCATCGGCCGTTTCAACAACGATCAGGTCATCCACGCCCACGCAGGCAATCAAGCGCCCTTCCGACAGGGCCAGCGTATTTCGGCTGTCCTGTATGAGCACATCGCCTTGCGCAACGTTGCCGGCATCGTCTTTCGGCAGCACATTCCACAAAGCCTCCCAAGCACCCACATCAGACCATCCCGCAGCAAGAGGAATCACCACCCCCACCGGCAAGCCTAGCGTAGGGGCGCCATTCTTGCCGGCCAAGCGTTCCATCACCGCGTAATCGATCGAGTCACTGGGGCAAGCACTGAATGCCTCTTTACCCACCCGCACAAACTCGCCGTCGGTACTGCCCTGGCTCCACGCTGACTCACAGGCTTTGGCAATGTCTGGCCTGCATAACTCCAATGCAGCAAGCCACACAGAAGCCTTCATCATGAACAAGCCGCTGTTCCACGAGTAAGTGCCCTCGCGCAAGTAGCCTTGTGCGGTTTCCAAATCAGGTTTTTCTACGAAGCGCGCAATGCGCATGGCGCCGGCTGCACCGAAAGCCTCGCCAGACTGGATATACCCGTAACCGGTTTCCGGCGCATCCGGCGTTATACCGAAGGTCACCACCGCGCCATCTTGAGCCAGCGCAGCGCCCCGGATCACAGCAGCCCTGAAAGCCGCCACATCCATGATCACGTGGTCCGCCGGCATAACCAGTAGAACCGGATCTACTCCGTTTTTGATAGCTGCTCGCGCAGCAAGAGTAAGCGCTGGAGCCGTATTTCGCCCCTGAGGCTCAAGAATGACAGAGCCCGGCTTGCCCATCAGCCGCATCTGCTCCGCGATCACAAAGCGATACTCTTCGTTGCACACCACCATGGGTGGTGCAAGCTCAGCGCCCTGAACGCCTTCTACACGGCGTATCGTGGCCTGCAGTAAAGAGTCATCGCCAATCAGGGGCAGCAACTGCTTGGGATACTTCTCACGCGAGAGCGGCCACAAACGCGTGCCGGAGCCCCCGGACAAAATGATAGGTTGAATCAGCATCCGCTGATTCTGCATCAGACTTAGGCCCTAGCATCACCCCATCGCATGCGGGAAGTATCGTCACCAGCGTACAAGGTTTCGCCATGCCGGTTCACGCAGTACAAGCGGGAGACAATCATTTCGTGGAAATGCATGTCCGGCGCTATTCGGGTGTACTCAAACAAAATACCTCGGGTAATGCGAGCGCCCGAGCGAATCACACTTCCATGTCCGATCCAAGAAGGCCCGATGATGGTCGCGCCCTCTTCAATCTTCACACTAGAGCCGATATACACAGGCCCTTCAATTCTCACCTTGTCCCAAGGTATGTTGGTGTTCAAACCCACCCAAACACCAGGCTTCACTTCCTTACCTGGCATGGGCATGTTTTCCACCTCACCCTTAAGCACGCGCTGCAAGACAGTCCAATAATCGCTCACGCGTCCGATATCAATCCAATGAAAGGGCCGGTTCTGCACATAAAACGGCGAACCATCCTTTGCCAGCTGAGGGAAAAGCTCTGACCCGATGTCATACACCTTACCCTTGGGCACTTTTTCCAGAATCTCCGGCTCAAAAATGTAGATGCCGGTGCTTGCCAAAGTGGATTTGGCCTCTTCAGGCTTGGGCTTTTCCTGGAAAGACTGGATGCGCCCTTCGCTATCAGCCACTACCACGCCATAGTTCTGCACTTCGTCTAGAGGCACATCCAGTGCTACTACGCTGGCAAGAGCGCCTTTGGCCTTGTGCTCGGCTATAGCTGCGGTGATATCGAGATCAATCAATGCATCGCCACACAAAACCAGCGTGGTGTCGTCAAAGAATCCGCTGAAATCCTGAATTCGGCGCATACCCCCTGCAGAGCCCATAGGCTTGGGCAGGATGTCACCATGCTCACGCACGCCTTCATACGAGTAGGCAATTTCAACCCCCCAACGGCTGCCATCCCCAAAATACTGCTCGATCCGCTGGTGGTGGTAGGCCACGTTGACAATGATTTCGCGAATGCCGTGGCGAGCAAGATGCTCGATCAAATACTCCATCACCGGTTTGCCCAGAATAGGCACCATAGGCTTGGGCAGGTCTTTTGTCAGCGGGCGAACCCGTGTGCCTTGACCCGCAGCCAGAATCATTCCTTTTGCCATTTAAATCCCTCCCTTGTATCCGTTTGGATTACTTTGTTGCCATTTCCAAGTGTCGAGGCACATAGCCTCCATTCCGCGCTCTGCAGACCAGCCCAGCAAATCCCGGGCCAAGCTAGGGTCTGCCCAGTAAGCGTCCAAATCGCCGGAGCGTCGCGGCCCCACCTTCACGGGTACAGGCTTGCCACTGGCCGACTCGAATGCGTGGACCAAGTCAAGAACGCTATGGCCTACCCCTGCCCCCAAGTTGATTGCGTTGCAACCCGCATTACGTTCCAAAAACTGGACGGCCTTCACATGTCCCGCAGCCAGATCGACAACGTGAATGTAATCACGCACACCGGTGCCATCGGGCGTGGGGTAATCGTTACCCCACACATTCAAGAACTCCCGGCGCCCGACTGCAACCTGAGCTACGTATGGCATTAAATTATTCGGCACGCCTTGCGGGTCCTCGCCTATCAGCCCCGTTGGGTGCGCACCCACAGGATTGAAATAGCGCAAAATCGCCAAACGCCAAGAGGCATCACTCCGATAGACGTCCCTGAGCATATTTTCTACCGCCAACTTGGTTTGGCCGTAGGTGTTGGTCGCAGACAAAGGGTGCTTTTCTGTGTACGGCAGAAACTGCGGGACCCCATACACCGTTGCCGACGAGCTGAACACCAACTGTTTGATGTTGAGCTCCCTCATAGATTCCAACAAACGCATGGTTCCCACTACGTTGTTGTCGTAATACCGCAGGGGATCAACCTCTGACTCCCCCACCGCCTTCAAACCGGCGAAATGGATAACAGATGTCGCACCGGAATCTGCCAAAGCTTTTTTCAGGGCCACGCCGTCTCGGATATCCCCTTCCACCGATCTGAGTTGCTTTCCGGTGATGGACTTCACACGTTCCAGTGCTTCGGCCTGACTGTTGGAAAAATTGTCGAACACGGTTACATCCATGCCCGCGTTCAGCAGCTCAACACAGGTATGCGAACCAATGTACCCGGCCCCCCCGGTGACAAAAATCATTATCTACTCCCGTTTTTAGAGCTGAAGTTTAGCCTCCAGCATGTAGCCCACTCGGACTAAGGCATTGCCTTTTCGGTCACAGCATCAACATGAAGAAACAAAGACTTCACCCTCTGTGCATGCTGTTACCCAGATGTTCTGTGCGGTGGACTACACAAAAAAGGCAAGTCCAAAAAACCTTCAAAAAATGTGCATTTGTTCACATTGTTTGTTGGTAATAGCACCAATGACTAGAAATTCACCCGTTTGGGGGATTGGCGGGTCCGAATGGACTACGTACCATCGCCCACTTGTTACCAAATCAGCAATAACCCTTAGTTATTTTGTTACCTGTTATGTCTTTTCTGCCCTCGCTCACTACCGAGGATCTCCATCACTACCACCGTGTGGTCACCCACTCGGTAGAGGTGCGCAGCCATTTCGACATGCTGATCTGGCTGCAAGGCGACATGCAAAAGTACCTCCCCCACGAGATCCTGATCGCGGCCTGGGGTGACTTTTCGACCGGTGCGGTACAGCACGACATCATTTCCGCCATGTCCGGAGTGCGTTCCCATGCCTCGCACACTGAGCCACTTACTCCCCTGTTGACTCGCCTATTCGCCCGGTGGTCAGAGTTTGGGAAAAAACCTTTCAGCCTGAACGCCGGCCAATCCGGCTTCTCCATGGATGACGCTGGCCTGAAAAGTGCACTAGGCGGCGCGCTCCTCAAAATGCGCTCTGCTACGGTGCATGGCATCACCGATGAGCGAGGCAGCCACGACTGCCTGTACGTTGTTTTCAGCACCCGGGAACATTTCACCGAAAAAGAACGTAGCGCCATGGCGATGGTCCTGCCCTATATCGACACTGCCTTGCGCCAGGTAGAGCACCTGCCGCATCAGGCAACCGTGCAAGCTAACGCGCCCATTACTTACACCAACGGCCACTTGCCCACAGAGGCAGACGTCCTCACCGAACGGGAGGCCGAAATCCTGAAATGGGTGGCCCTGGGCAAAACCAACCCCGAAATCGGCAGCATTCTGGAAATCAGTGCTTTCACCGTCAAAAACCACATGCAGCGTGTCTTCAAGAAACTGGATGTCTCCAACCGCGCCCAAGCCGTTGGCAAGTTCCGCGCCTGGGTTAACCATGTCTAAGGCCCACATCACCTTCTCCGCCGCTGAGTTCAACGGTGGCCATGAGCATGCCTCATTGGGGCGCGACAACCTTCTGGGCATCCTGGAGTCTTGCATCTGCCCAGCCGCACTTGTTGGCTCGCTCTGGGTACTGGCTTTCTTGTACGAAGGGGACATCCCCCCCGCATACCTGCTTCTGGCCGTGCTCACCTTTGCCCTCACCTTCCCGGGCGAGCCCCGCTTGCAAGCCTCCAAAGCCGGCAGCCTGTTAGACATCGGCTTCAATTGGGTGTGGATTGCTGGGCTCTTGGGTCTTACAGGGTACGCTACCGGATACATCCGCCAGTTCGATCACCAAGCGCTTTTCACTTGGCTTTGGGTTGCACCAGCCACTGAAGCGGCCCTGACCCTGGGCCTGCGCTTGGCTGCACCCGCCATCATCAGCTTGCAAGGTCCCCGGCAACGCGCCCTGATCGTCGGCATGAACGAGCAAGGTCTGGCACTCGCCACCAAACTCAAAAGCTCTCCCTACTCAAGGATCGAGCTCGCAGGTTTTGTAGACAGTCGCAGCACCGAGCGTTTGAGTGCGGGGGACACCTACCCTCTGCTGGGCAAGCTCGACCAGCTAGCAGCTATCGCCAAGAATGACCGCATCCAAGTGATCTACCTGTCTCTGCCGATGGCGTCCCAACCCCGAATTCTGCAGATCCTCGACGAGCTCAAAGACACAACAGCTTCCATATATTTTGTGCCCGACATGTTCGTAACAGACCTGATCCAAGGCCACCCCAGCGCGGTATGCGGCATGCCAGTGATTTCGGTCTGCGAGACGCCTTTCCGCGGTGCCAATGGCATGGTCAAGCGCTTGAGCGATATTGTTTTTTCCATTGGCATCCTTACGCTCATTGCTCCGATTCTGCTGGGCATTGCCTTGGCTGTGAAGTTCACATCCCCTGGCCCCGTCATCTTTAAGCAGCGCCGCTACGGGCTCGATGGTGAAGAAATTCTGGTCTATAAGTTCCGCTCCATGAGCGTCACCGAAGACGGCGGAGTGGTTACCCAGGCCAAAAAGAACGACAGCCGCATCACGCCGCTTGGTGCCTTTTTGCGCAAAACCTCGTTAGACGAACTTCCACAGTTCATCAACGTGCTGCAGGGGCGGATGAGTATCGTCGGCCCTCGCCCACACGCCGTCGCTCACAACGAGCTTTATCGCAAACTCATTAAGGGATACATGGTTCGCCACAAGGTCAAACCCGGCATTACCGGATGGGCGCAGGTCAATGGCTATCGCGGTGAAACCGACACCCTAGACAAAATGCAGGGCCGTATCGACTACGACCTGGACTACCTTCGCAATTGGTCCTTGCGCTTGGACATTCACATCATCCTGCGCACTGTGCGCTTGGTGGCCAAAGATCAACAGGCTTACTGAACCATGCGCACTCCCACCACACTATTCACGTTGGCGCTGAGCACCCTTGCCGCTTCCATGGCACAAGCTCAGCAAGACCCTCTGACATTGAGCGCAGGCTACACAGTGCAGAGCGACAGCAACCTGTTCCGACTGCCGTCCAACGCCGACGTTCTTGCAAGGACCGGCCAGAGCAGCGGCGCTGAGACTATCGGAGTGACGACGATCGGGCTGGGGTTCAACACACGGCAGAGCTTGCAAACCCTCTCCGTCAATCTGAATCTTGTGGACTACCAGTACCAAAAGTTCAATTACCTCAGCTTCACTGCCAACAACTACAACGTCAACTGGCAATGGGCCATCACGCCACGGGTAACGGGCACACTGAGCACTGACCGCAAAGAAACACTAAACAGCTTTGCGGACTTCACTGGCTATCGCCAACGCAACCAACGGATGGATACCACCACCCGCTTTGATGCGACCTACGAGCTCGATGGGCCTTGGCGCTTGATCGCCGGCACCAGCACCACCCGCCAGGAAAACCAGTTGGCACAGGTGACGGGTAGTGACTACACCACCAACGCCGTCGATGCAGGCGTTCGCTATCAGTTCGGCTCCGGGAGTGCCCTGAGCTACCAGATGCGGGTTGGCAAAGGCAGCTACCTCAACCGTGTGGTGCCAAACACCAATGCGCTGGACGACCAATACACTCAAATGGACAATGACCTGCGCCTGCGCTGGGATCTTGGTGGAGGCACCGCAGCCAACGCCAACCTAACCCACATCAACCGCACCCATCCCCGATACGGGCAGCGCGACTACAACGGCTTCAATTCCGGCGCCGGATTGGATTGGGCCATAAGCGGCAAAACCAGCGTCAGTTTGGCATTCAGCCATGTGCTTGAGGCCTATGCCGCCACCGACAGCAACTACAGTAGTACTGATCGAATCAGCATCGGTCCAGTCTGGCAAATCAGCCCCAAAGTCGGACTGCGGCTCAGGCATGAATGGGCTCAGCGCAATTACTTGGGTAGCCCTACCAGCAGCGTCAACAGCAACCGCCAAGACATCACCCGAGACACCACACTCTCGGTGAACTGGCAAGCGCACGAAAAACTCGCTCTCAGCGCATCACTACAAAACGCAAGTCGCGGCGTCAACCAAGCCGGGCTCGACTATGACAGCACCATGCTGCTTCTCACCGCACAACTCACTTATTAAGCGAAATACGCCATGAAAAATACACGCTTCACTGCCACCCTGTTAGCTGCAGCCGTTGCCCTCGCCCTGGTCGCTTGTGGTGACAAAGAGGCTAAAAAAGTCGCTACCCAAGTCGCCGCCAAAGTGGGGAGCGAAGAAATTTCGGTACACCAGATCAACCAATTGCTCAGTCGCGCCAACACCAACGGCGCGAGCCCTGAGGCGGTCCAAGCTATGGGCAAAGAAGTGCTGGAAAAACTCATCGACCAGCAATTGGCCGTCGATCAAGCCACCGAAAACAAGCTCCACCGTTCGCCCGAAGTCGTGGCCCAGATCGAGGCAGCCCGCCGCGATATTTTGGCCCGCGCGTACATCCAGCAAATCAGCGCAGGTATTGCCAAACCCACTTCAGACGACACAAAAAAATACTTTGCAGACCACCCGCAGTTGTTCAGCGAACGCCGCATCTTCAATGTGCAAGAGATAGTCGCACCTAACGCACCCGGCGTTTCAGACCTGTTGAAAAGCTACACATCCGGAGGCAAAAGTCTGGACGATATTGCTGCGGCCTTAAAGGCCAAGAACGTGCAGTTCAATGGAGGCAGCGCTACGCGCGCTGCTGAGCAGATTCCGCTGGATGTCCTCCCCAAGATCCACGCACTCAAAGACGGGCAGTCCACTGTGATCGAAGCACCGCAGGCCATCACTGTGGTTCGTGTGGTGTCCTCACAGGCATCACCGGTGACCGAAGCTGCGGCACTGCCACGCATTGAACAATTCCTGACCAATCAACGTGCCGGTGAAGCAGTAGCTGCGAACATCAAACAGCTACGCAGCACAACCAAGATCACTTACATGGGTGAATTTGAGAAAGGCGCGGCTGCAACTTCCGCGCCCGGCGCGCCTGGTTCTGACGCCGCAAGTACAGACGAAAAAACCAAGTCTGCAATCGAAAAAGGCGTTTCCGGCTTGAAGTGAGTCGCCACAGCCCCAGCCCAAATCCACACACTTCAAAACGCCATCATGAAAAAAATTATCAATTTGATTGCTACCGGCCTTATCGCCTTGAGCAGCATCGTGGCTCAAGCACAAGACGGCAAAGCTGACTACCCACTTGGCGCAGGCGACACCATCCGCGTGCAAGTATTCCAAAACCCCGACCTCACTATCGAAACACGCGTTTCCGAGAGCGGTGTCATCACCTACCCGCTGATTGGGGCAGTACCGCTCGGCGGTCTATCGGTCGCAGCAGCTGAGAAGAAGATTGCAGATGCACTGCAGACCGGCGGCTTTATTCAAAAGCCACAAGTCAACATCTCGTTGATTCAAATCCGCGGCAACCAAGTGTCCGTGTTGGGCCAAGTGGCTCGGCCCGGCCGCTTCCCGCTTGAAACCGTCAATACCCGTTTGAGCGACATGCTTGCCAACGCAGGCGGCGCCACTACAAGTGGAGATGACATCGTTGTTGTCACTGGCGTCCGTGAAGGCAAACCGTTCCGCAAAGAAATCGACATCCCATCCATCTTTCTGGATAACAAGGCGCAAGACAACTTGTTACTACAGGGTGGAGACACCATCTACGTGCACCGTGCCCCCATGTTTTTCATCTATGGCGAGGTACAGCGCCCCGGCTCCTTCCGCATTGAGCGTGACATGACCATCATGCAAGCACTAGCGCAAGGCGGCGGCCCCAACGCCCGTGGCTCTGAGAAACGCCTGCGCCTGCATCGCAAGCTGGCGAACGGCACAGTTCAACAAATTGAACCGCAATTGACAGACCCAGTCCAAGCGAACGATGTGCTTTACGTCAAAGAAAGCATCTTTTAATCATGACGGTACAACAACTTTTCCTAATCCTCCGCGCCCGCTACAAGGTGGCGCTGCTCATCCTGCTGCTTACGGTTGCAGCAACAACAGCCATCAGCCTCTTTCTGCCCAAACAGTACGGGGCGAGTTCGGCTGTAGTTGTCGACGTAAAGTCTCCGGATTTGGTAAGTGGCTTGATGCTGCAAGGAATGATGGCACCGGGCTACATGGCAACCCAAGTCGACATCATCAATAGTGACCGTGTCGCAAAAGCTGCCGTCAAGCTCCTCAAAATGGAGAGTAGCCCCGTCATTCAAAACCAGTGGCGTGAAGCCACGCAAGGCAAAGGCCAAATGTCCGATTGGCTCGCAGGCCTTCTTCAGCGTGGACTGGATGTGAAGCCGTCCCGCGAAAGCAACGTCATCAACATCGGATACACCGGCACAGACCCAGATTTTGCGGCAGCAGTGGCTAATGCGTTTGCGCAAGCCTATATTGAAGTTAACTTGGACCTCCGGGTAGCACCTGCACGTCAATACGCCAGCTTCTTTGATGAGCAAACCAAAGCAGCCCGCGAAAAGCTGGAGAAAGCACAGCAGGCACTGTCGGACTACCAGCAGAAAAACGGCATCACCAGCACCGATGAACGTCTGGACTTCGAAACTGCAAAACTCAACGAAACCAGCAGTCAGCTAACGAGCGTTCAAGGCCAGACTACAGATAGCCAAAGCAAGCGTCAAACCACCAAGGCCGACTCCATTGCCGAAGTGATGCAAAGCCCACTCATTAACGGCTTGAAAGCCGACATTGCAAGGCTGGAAGCAAAACTGAACGAAAGCCGCGGAAACCTCGGCGCCAATCACCCGCAGATCTTGCGGTCCGAGTCCGAATTGGCAACCCTGCGTTCCCAACTCGATAGTGAGACGCGCAAGATCACTACGTCGATAGAAACGAGCTACCAAGTCGGCAAACAACGCGAAGCTCAACTCCAAGGCGCTTTGGCTGCCCAAAAGGCACGCGTCCTGGTTTTGAACAAGCAGCGCGATGAGCTCAATGTGTTGCGCCGTGACATCGAGTCAGCACAGCGCGCTTTCGAACTGGTCAGTCAGCGAGCATCCCAGACCAACATTGAGAGCCAGACCACCCAAACCAACATTGCCGTGCTCAACCCGGCAGTTGCCCCTACCAGTGCCAGCAAGCCACGCGTCATGATAAACATCCTCGTATCGGTTTTTCTGGGCACTTTCCTGGGGATTGGATTTGCTTTGATTCTTGAACTTGCCAACCGCAAGATCCGCTCTACCGAAGATCTCGTTGAGGTACTGGAACTACCAGTCCTGGGCTCCGTCAGCTCAGCCACTGGCATGCTCAAACTCAAACACAACTCCGCTGGACTCCTGGCATGAACGACTCCATTCCATCTACTGCTCCATTGAGCTCCAGCAACTCGATCGGCTCCATTCTTGTCGCTACAGGCCGCCTCAGTCAGGAAGACGCTGCCCGCGTGCTCGAGCGTCAACAAAAAGACCGTGTCCCTTTCGGTGAAGCCGCCATCGCCCTGCGCGTGCTCACCAAAGACGACATTGACTTTGCGCTCTCCAAGCAATTCGACTACTCGTACCTCAGCGATAGTGACAACACGCTGAGCCCCGAGCTGGTCGCAGCGTACAAACCCTTCAGCAGAGTTGGCGAGAACCTGAGAGCTGTGCGCAGCCAACTCATGCTGCGCTGGTTCAACACTGACCCTGACCGCAAGGTTCTGGCAGTAGTTAGCCCCGGCAAGAAAGAAGGCCGCAGCTTTTTAGCGGGCAACTTGGCGGTGGTGTTTGCCCAACAAGGCGAGCGCACGCTGCTGATTGACGCAGACCTTCGCTCTGCGGCGGGCGGCGGGCAACAAAAGCTTTTTCGCTTGGGCAAGAGCGTTGGCCTATCGGGAGTGCTAGCCGGTCGGGCCGGTTTGGAAGTAGCCCAGCTGGTTCCCGGCCTACCCGGTTTAGCAGTGCTCCCCGCAGGAGCAGTGCCACCAAACCCGCAAGAGCTCTTGGGCCGCCCGGCGTTTGGCGCACTCTTGCGTATTGCCAGCGAGCGGTTTGACGTCATCATCATCGACACCCCCGCCGGCTCGGAATATGCAGACGCCGAACTCGTTGCAGCCCGCGCAGGCGCTGCTGTGCTGGTGGCGAAGCAAAACCAAACCAAGTTGCCACAAACGGCTCAATTTGCAAGGCGTCTGCAAGATAGCGGTGTTGCGCTCGTCGGCTCGGTGCTCAATGAAAGCTAAGCCACTCTTCCCACCCTTCAGCGCACAAGCCGTCAAAGTATGGGCCCCTTTAGGCCTAGGTTTGTTCATTCTGTATGGTCCGAGCCTCTACAAGCTGTTCTCGGGCATCTGGAGTCAAGACGAGCAGATGCACGGGCCCATCGTGCTGGGCATATCCATTTGGCTTTTGTACAAGAACTGGCCGACAATGGAAAACGCAGCGCTCGGCCTGCGCAGCAGTGCCTGGGGGTGGCCGCTCTTCGGTATCGGACTAATTTTGTATGTCATCGGGCGGTCCCAGGGCATCCTGCTGTTTGAGATCGGTTCGGTCATCTGGTTGGTAGCCGCGCTCATCTTGCTACAGCGCGGCACCAAAGCCCTTAAAGCGCAGTGGTTCGCGCTTTTTTTCATGCTGTTCATGGTGCCACTGCCGTCTGCGGTGGTGGACGCGGTCACCATGCCCATGAAGATGGCCGTTTCTTACGCCGCTGAAAATGTGCTTTTCGCAGTGGGGTACCCCATCGGGCGAAACGGAGTCATGCTGCAAATCGGGCAATACAAACTCTTGGTTGCGGACGCCTGCGCGGGCTTGCACACCTTGCTCACCCTGGAAGCACTTGGGCTGCTCTACCTGAACCTTGTTCAACGCGACTCTGCTCTGCGGAACATCGGCTTGGCCTTGCTCATCGTTCCCATATCGTTTACCGCGAACGTCATCCGTGTCATGACGCTCAGCCTCATCACCTACCACTTTGGCGACGAAGCTGGCCAAGGATTCCTGCATGGGTTTGCCGGCATGGTGCTGTTCTTGAGCGCGCTGCTTCTCATCATCGGGGGCGATAGTGCGCTACAAGCGTTTGAGACTTGGCGCACCCGAAAACTCAAACTTAGAGGCGCAAAACCATGAGACGCCCTGGCCCCGCAATAAACAGCATCATTCTGGTGCTCATGATGCTTGCCGCCGGTTTGGCTTGGGTATTCACTCCCACCCTTTTTCTAGCGGACCAACTGCCCCCACTCAAACTAAAACAAATTGTGCCTTCCAGCTTTGGTGAGTGGCGTGAGCTGACCACTGGTCCTGCACAAATCGTAGACCCTTCCAGCCAAACGCTGATCGATGCGATTTATACCGAAACTCTCAGCCGCACTTATGTGAATAAAGATGGCTACCGCATCATGCTATCCATCGCCTATGGGCGTGACCAACGCGACAGCCTACAGCTCCACCAACCGGAGGTGTGTTACCCGGCTCAGGGCTTTCAGGTCCTCACCAAAGAAAGAGTCGGTCTAGAGCTCCCAGCGAGGTCGGTTGCCAGTACCCGCATCACAACCCGCCTCGGCAACCGCAATGAACCAGTCACTTACTGGACCATGGTGGGCGAACAAGTGTTTCAAGGTGGCATCAACAAAAAACTAGCAGAGATCAGCTATGCCAAAGAAGGCCTAATTCCTGACGGCTTGCTTTTCAGAGTGTCGTCCATCGACCCAGAAGCGCCCCGCGCTTTCTCTGAGCAGCAAAAGTTTTCTGCAGAGCTGGTGGCAGCATTGCCCCAGGACTTCGTGGCCCGATTTGCTGGCAAAGCCCAACCTTAATTTGTACATGGCACATCCGGCTTGGCGCACGCATTGGCGCACCTTAATATCAAAAATCAAGATTCTGCATACTGAAGAGCATCTCCAAGAAGCACTTCAGGCTCTCCACAACACGCAGCAACCGCACGTATTGGCGTTCGTCAATGCACACGCCATGAACTGCGCAGCCGAAGACGAAACTTTCTTTGCTGCACTTAATTCGGCAGACACGATCTATAGAGATGGGATTGGTCTGGAACTCATGTACCACATGCGAGGAGAAGCCGCCGGCCTCAACCTCAATGGCACGGACCTGATACCCCGCCTCTTGAAGCAATATGCCCGTCAAGAGATCGCCCTGTATGGAACAGCAGAGCCCTACCTGAGCCAAGCAGCGCAGACCATCTCTGCCAGCGAAGCTACACCTAGCGCAATCCACTGTGCAAATGGCTTTCTCGGTACTGATGAGTATGTAGCTCTGGCGCAATCACAAAGACCCGCGCTCATTGTTTTAGGGATGGGTATGCCTAAGCAAGAGTTGGTAGCTGCACAGCTAAGGAGTGAGCTTCACTTCCCGTGCCTGATCGTATGCGGCGGTGCCATCATCGACTTCTTGGGCGGCAAAGTTACTAGGGCACCCGAGTGGATGCGAAGCATGAAGGCAGAGTGGATCTATCGCCTTGCGCTAGAGCCCAAAAGGCTATTCAAGCGGTATGTAGTGGGTAATCCGAAATTTCTGTATCGATCTTTGCACACAAAACGACCTTAATTTCTCGTCACTCCTCTCCAGATACCCGCTATTCGAGTAACTAATGCATCTCGAATATGTTTACAACGCAACATTCAAAAACATGGACTACAGGCGAGAAATTGATGGACTGCGCGCTATAGCACTAATACCTGTGGTACTTTTTCACGCAGGTTTTGCCACATTTAGTGGTGGCTATGTTGGTGTTGATATATTTTTCGTAATTAGCGGCTATCTCATTACCTCCATCATTCTCAATGAGCTGGCGAAAGGTACGTTTTCACTCATTGATTTTTACGAGAGAAGGGCTAGGCGCATCTTGCCTGCGCTGTTTGTTGTAATACTCATCTGCGTACCATTCGCTTGGCTTTGGATGATTCCAAGTGAATTCAAAAGTTTCTCTCGAAGTCTCAGTGCGGTTTCAGTATTTGCTTCGAATTTTTTATTCTGGAAAGAGAGCGGTTACTTCAATACAACTGCAGAACTCAAGCCACTACTCCACACTTGGAGTTTGTCTGTTGAAGAGCAGTACTACGTCATTTTTCCAATACTATTAATGATGTTTTGGAAGCTAGGCAGGCGATCGATACTTGCTGTACTAGGGGCCATTTTTATTGTCAGTCTTGCATTAGCACAGTGGGGAGTCATCAATAAACCTGATGCTGCCTTCTATTTGCTACCAACCCGGATGTGGGAGTTGCTTATTGGCGCATTCGCTGCATTCTTTCTGTCTAAAGAAAACAAAGAAATAGGCTCGCGGTCTATAGCAGAAAGTGCCTCATGGTTTGGGTTGCTTCTAATTCTCTATTCTGTTTTTGCTTTTGATAGATCGACACCATTTCCTGGCCTTTACGCGCTCTTACCCACTACAGGTACGTTGCTCATTATTTTGTTTGCAACAGAGACGACAATGGCCGGCAAATTAATCGGAAATAGAATATTTGTTGGGATCGGATGTATTAGCTACAGTGCATACCTCTGGCATCAGCCACTATTCGCCTTGCCGAAAATCTACACATTCAATCAACTAAATTCAACCATAACTGCTGCGCTAATTTTTCTCAGCTTCTTGCTCGCCTACCTGAGCTATAGATACATAGAGACTCCTTTCAGAGCAAAGCAAAAAATCAGCCGCAGAGGTATATTTACATTTTCCGCTGCAGGGCTTTTATTTTTCTTCTCAATCGGCTTAGCCGGAAATATTAGTAATGGATTCCCGGGCAAGTTATCTCATGTAAATGAAGCTATAGGTGACTGGCAACATCCAGGCATCCTCAAAAAAACCAGCATTGATGGCTACTATAAATCCGATAATAGTAAGCCGATCGACATATTGGTTTTTGGCGATTCACACGCAGAACAACTGGCGCCACTATCGCAAAACATTGTTGCTGCTGGAAAAAACGTAGGATTTTTGAGTGGTGGGGGATGCCCCCCAATTCCCAACTTATTGGAAGACCTGCATCCGCATTGCTTTGATTTATTTAATAAGTTGAGCAAGGTTCTGAGTGCTGAGACGCACACAGTTCAAGTCATTATTGCCGGGTGCTTCAACTGCTACTTCATCGGTCAATCGCAAGCCAAGCCCGATCCTGGAGACCATTACAACTATTATTATTTGCATGAAGGAAAGAAGCTTTTCTTCAGATCCGGACTGGGCCAGTCTGAATCGATTGGAAGTTTCAAATCATTTCTTGAGGGCCTTTCCTCAAGGTACAAGTTAGTTGTTATTGGAGATAATCCAATGTCCGACAACTTCAATCCGGCAGTGATTCTGTCGCACGTCCTTCGTGGTGAATCAATTCATTTCAAAACCCGATATCCGAACTTCACAAAGAATGAATTTCAAGTTTCCAATCAGGAAATAGAAGTCGAACGCCAACTAAGACTAGCTACACCACCCGACGTAAAATATATTAGCCTTATTGAGATAATATGTCCAAAATCAATTTGTGCAACCACAGATGGCAGTGGCCAACCCTTATACAAAGATGCGAACCACATTCGACCGGCGTTTGCCCAAACACTAATTGGTCCGTATTTAATGGAAAGTACTAGATGATTCGACATGACAACAACAGTCAGGTATTTTTTGCTACAGAATATCAGCGGCATATATAAACTATTTGCCGCCTTAGATCTTTGAGCCGTACTTCGTCCAATTAAGCCCTAAAAGCGACGTTGCCTTACTACTATCTAAGTAAATTTGCTGCTGCCACAAGCCAAGAAGAGACGGGGGAATGGCTTCCGGAAGAGGCGCCGGCTTTTTGAGTATTCTTTGGAGTATTTTTTCAACTACCTTGGTTGGCACTCCCACCGCATAGGCATCCAGTTGTAATCTCCTTGTTCCAAATGTCTTTAGCGGAATTGCGCCGATTTGCAGTGCCAAGTCGGAAAAATATTCGTTCCACCGCGGACTATCCGGTGACGCGATGTTAAAGATCTCACATTGCGACGTACCTAGTTTCAGCGCCAACCCTCTCACCGCGGCTTGAGCCACATCACGTACATCAACCAAGTTAGCAGGGCCATCACCGTAGGCACCAAGGTCACCGAGTCTGCCTGCCTTTAGCCAAGTCTTAATGCGATCCACCCAGAGTCGACTTCCGGGACCCACTATGCAACCGGGCCGAAGAATGACAGCTTCGCCCCCTAATTCAGCGTACTCCAATATTCGCTTCTCGGCCTCGATCTTGGCATGCCCATACCACCCAAGATCGTCTCGGCAAATGTGCGATTCATCGATCACACCTTCTGCAGTTCCATATACAGACATAGAGCTCATGTGAATGATTCGCGGCTTGCTCGCAGCAAGTGCAGCCTTCACCAGAATTGCAGCGCCATCAGAAATTGCCCGACCTTCACCCGCAACACAATTAATGACGCCCTGTATTCCAACTAAGGCTTTGGCCAATGAAGCACTGTCCAAAGTATCGACTTGAATGGTTTCGAGTCCCCCTTGGGACTTTGCAAACCTGGATGCCACGACCGGTACCGCCCAATCTGAGGCGCTTAATTGCCGAGCGACCTCTTTTCCGACAAAACCCGATCCACCCAAGACAAGAATTCGTGATTTAGTCATGCTGCTGCCTCCCTGGCAATCGCGTCAGGATGACGTTTGTTCAAGATATGGTTAGCCAATCTCAAAGAAATCGCAACGATTGCTAAGGTCGGGTTCGCTTGACTGGACGTCGGGAAAACTGCGCTACTTGCAACGCTCAAATTTGCCACACCATGTACGAAACAATTGGCGTCGACCACACTCGTTTTCGGGTCCAGCCCCATTCGGGCGGTGCCCACATGGTGGCCACCATAGGCTCCAAACCGCAACAAATCAGACTCCAGAGTTCGTTCATCAAACTCAAACGTGCCCACACCTGAGTTAGAGAACTCTTCGCTAATGGCGCGCAGTGTCTTTCGCACTGTCTCGATATCTTCCGGGCTGTAACGCCAGTCCACTTTTACCCTGGGCATACCCAAGGCATCTTTCGAATCCAAGAGAGTCACACGGCTATCTGCACGCGGAACCTGCTCAGCGTGGACCTCAAGACTGAAGCGATTGGTCTTGTTCCTCAAAATAACTGATGGAAACTTTCGCGCTGCCAAGGTCCGCTTGGTGACCCAGTGGCTCAAGAACAAAATCGTATCAATCGGATCGGACACCACATTCCATATGTGCCGCAAATAGGTGCCAAGAGAATCACGGTCGCCATCCTTCAAGCGCTTGCCGTACTCGTAGCTTATGAAGAAACGTGCCAGGAAAAGGCCGGACAACACTCCGCTGCGGTGTGCCGGATCAGTAATCTTAGGGAAATGCAGGCGTGTGACCATATTGCCAACTTGCAGTTCACGCTGAGCTTGCTCCGTAAGTTGCAATCGACGGCGGCAATAAATGCCATCGGGCGACACTTCATATCCATGTCGAACATTCGCTACAGGCCCGTCTATCGATAACGTGCCCACGTTCCCCGCAATGTGGCACATGTAGTAGCGGCCCACTACGTCAAAGCTATTCCCCACGCCAGAAGGACATCGGTCGTTGGATGCCAAAAGTAGACGGGCTACTTCAATACCCCCAGTTGCCAAAACATATTCTTCTGCTTCAACAGCAAAAGTGTTGCCGGCGAGAGTAGCAACCTCCAAGAACCTGACGCTCCCAGCATCCTCTGCCAACCGGATACCAGTGCAATTTGCTTCCAGCAACACTCGCACGTCAGCCGCAGCTTTTAACCGATTGCCGTAACGTGCGGCCATGTTTGTTGGGCACGAAAACCGCTCCAACCCATTGGTTCGCAGGCGCTTACTTGCAAACCCTTGCACCAATGGTCCGGTGCCAGGCAGCAGCGCCTGATCTGCGTCATATTCAAACTTGCCTGCCTCAAGATATTGGTTGGCCCGTAAGTAAAAAGGGGCAAGGTCCTCGTGAGTAATTGGCCAGCCACTATTCGGTACCCATGGGCGCTCTTCAAAATCAATGGGGTCGAACGGCATGCAGCGACCACCCCAAATGGTGGTGGAGCCCCCAAACCTGCGCTGGCGGTATTTATCAGTGGGGCTGTGCATACGGTCATCAGCTACCGTTCCCTGGTAGAGCGCTTGGGATGCGGCGTCTTCCTCCCACTTGCCGCTCTCGAGCAGCAAGACCTGCAGGCCCTTCCCAGAAAGTGCAAGAGCCATACTGATACCTGCGGCCCCCCCTCCCACGATGCAGATATCCGCCTTTAGCCGTGCCCCTTTTTCAATGGAGTTTGCCGATTTAATCATTTGGCATTCACTTCCGCATTTGCCAAGTTCCGCGATGCGACACCGAAACACTCAAGATGAATACGCGCAATGCTGTCCGCGAACATGTCCAATGAAAATTCACGCTCGTACAAGGCTCGCCCATCGCACTCCAAGGCCTTGCGCACTACCTCATCACCCAAGACTGAATCGATAGCTGCGGCAAGTTCCATCACATTCCCAGGCTCCACAAAAAGCGCCTCTTTGCCGGGAACCAGCGCATGCGGAATCTCACCCACCGGCGTGCAAATTACCGCGGTGCCGTTTGCAAGCGCCTCCAGAATTACCAGCGGTAATCCTTCATCGTAAGATGGCAAGACCAATACATCTGCATTCGCCATTAACGTGGCCGCCTTCTTCTGATCACACCAACCAGCAAAAGACACAAGTTCGGCCACACCTGCATTAACGGCTTTAGCGGTATATCCATCGATATCACCATTGCCCGCAAAAACTGCGTCTGCAAGTCCTGATTTAAAAACCTTGCTTTGAGCAATAGCAGCGATCAGGTCAGAGACCCCTTTGCGCTCACTCAAGTTACCCAAGAACAAAAGTTGAAGTTTGCGTGAGCTTGTCCCAGCTGGCCGGCGTGGAAACGTGGGCTGGGGCACGCCATTGATCACAATAGAAACACGATCGGCAGGTACCTGCAAGGTATGGGTAACGAACTTCTGAGCTGCAGCACCCAAAACAACCACCCTTGTCGCCTTGGAAAAAGCCCAGCGCACACACCACTGCACTGGTGAAGCTAATTCAGCATAAAAGTGGTGAAGCTGGGCTGCATGCAAGTGCAAAATCACTGGCAAGCCCAACAAACGCGTTAACAAAACTACGGCCGCCTTACGGAACAAGCTGAGTCGCTCAGCCATATTGACGTGTACGCCTGCCAAGTTTCCGTTAATGCGCCCATTCAAAATACGAGCAAGTGCACCGATCAACACGAATAGAGAGGCTAATGCACTTCCATCACCTCGAGTATCCAAAGGCACCAAACGAGCACTTGACGCAGTGTATTCAGAAGAACTGTGCTGGCACTGAGTCAGATAGTCCGCGACCTTGAACATACCACCACCGTTTGGGTTCCAGGGGCAAGCAATAAATATTTCTTTAGTCATGCGATATAGAAAGTAGACTCAAATTATTTTCTTCAGGCGAGCAAGTATTGGTTGCTCCACATATCGATAGGAAATCAAACCCAAAAATGTTGAGAAAAGTAACGAGCAAACCATAAAGAGGAATAGACCATCAATATCTAATTTCCCGAATAACATAACAAGCGCTGGAACGGCAAATGTATGCACCAAATATAAAGAGTAACTACTATCACCCAACTTCTTCAACAAACCCGAAAAAGGAATATTCATTACTCTCGGCTCCACGCACAGAACGCCCATAACCAAGATAGCACTTGGGATTCCCCAGCCAATCAGTCGATCAAGGGACATCAAATGATCAAAAACATAAAAATAAGTGACGGCTATGGCGATTACCAACACACCTAAAGGGACTCTTTGCTTAAGGGTCTCCAAGCGTGGCACCATTAAAGCCACAAGACAACCAAGAAGAAACTCAAAGATAATTGACTGCGAATAAAAATCCAGAGCTCCAAAGCTGGTGTATTTTGAAACAACATTTATTACCAAAAAAGTCAAAAAACAGAAAACCATTCTATTTCTGCCCAAACAAATAGCAGCAGCAAAGACAATATAGAAAAGCATTTCAAAGTTCAAAGTCCAACCAACTGGCAAAAAGGGTTCAAAGTTCCCCCAAGGACTCGGAAAAGGGAAAAACAAAAAAGAAGACACCACATGCAAAGGATCGATCAACGTACGCACAGCCAGGCTTGGGATGGCGATTACCAAGGTCAGCTTAATCAGTGTGTATATCCAATACAGTGGCACAACCCGAATCAATCTTCGCTTCACAAAAACCAAAGCGCTTCTGCACCGAGAACCAAGACTCCCATTATTTGGTACTGTGGAATACATCATTACAAAACCACTAATGACGAAAAATATATCAACGCCTACGGACCCAAAACCCCAGTACTGCTTTAGGCCAAGCTTCGCATTCCACGCTTGATGGGAATGCATTATCACAACCAATATTGCTGCGAAATACCGTAATATTTGTATCCCTTGCATATAATTAAATTCTTGTACTTCACATTAATTCAGCAATGAATGCAGAATAACTATTGGATCTTATAAAATCTCTATTCATTTCGAACGCTTGCCGAACTATCTTGGATCTCGTCTTTTCGTCCTTGACAAAGATTTCGACCTTTTCCGCAAAATCAGACAAATCCCAATTCAAGGGTACATAGGTCTCGTTTGGAATAAACACATTTGGCAATACACGAAGGTGCGACATATCAGGCTTCAACAGCAAGGCGCCGGTAGCATGCGCCTCATAATCCCGCCAGCACACCTCGCCATATCCAAATGGACTAAAGCAAAGCTTGCTCCGCTTTAACTCGTCATAAAACTTGTGGCGCTTAACCCGACCATTCGAGGCGATTTTCAAACCCTTAAGGCTGTCAACGGCATCTTTGGCCTCTTGACGCATAGCCTTGTACCAAGGGACTCCGTTAACTGCAATTCGGGCATGCAGGTCAATATCTCTCCCAGTGGCAACGGGTGCGGCACCCAAGAACATGTCCACCATCAGGGTAGAAAGACCAAAGTTACTTCCTAGACGTAACTTTCGCTCGAAATTTACCGGCGCCACAAACTGTTGCGCCAACTCTGGAAGGCCGTGTCTACTGCCATAGTAGTTACTCAAATTTGTATCGCCTGCAGTTGGAGTACCGTACTGTGAAAAATCAGCATAGGTTTGCTTCTTGATATATATATCAATATATGGATCTGTATACAGCGCCGGGCGTATGTGCAAAGGGGCAAACCAATCCATATAAGCAATATTGGCATTCGGATAGGCTTGCTTCAGAAACTCCAAGGCTTGCACGGCCTCTACAGCCGGCATCTCAAACGATGCTTGAAAGAAAATTCGCTTGATCTGTGTCTGTGGTGCGCACCTCTCGCCAGAGCGCGCTTGCGCTTGCAACGCTTCAATTGAAATTTGTGTGCATCGCACGCCGAAGTCTTGGCGCAAAGTCTTCGCATAAAAATGAAACGGGTAGAGCTGCGTTTCGGCCAACTCATGACGAAAAGTCACCAGTAACACATTGGCGTTCTTAGGGGTGTTTTCCACAGACGAGATTGTGTTAACCCAGTTAGCTGCCCGATGCGCAGCTTTTCTACGCAAAAAGTTTAGATATGAAAGCATCCTCGCCTACTTTTTTCTTGTTGATTACTTCACCAACTTACTTTGAATTGGTGAATTGGTATGTACGCGCGGCCTTGCAAGCCCCCGGAGCACACCTGCTGCGTTAAAACACCAAGAGACCACAGAGAAAACTGCTTTTTGAAAACTGCGTTTTCGCAAAGTCATCAAGCCGAAGGGCGCTACAAACAACACCAAAAATCCAACTAACGCCCATGGATGTTGCGTAGGCAGCAACCAAATTGATAGCAACGCCAGCCACCAAACTACGACTGCAGCATAGATGCGCAGCTCTCTCACTCCGCGTAGCGCCAAGCCTAGGTGTGGCTGCCCCCAAGCGCCCCGCACCAGCTCACCCAAACCATCGATATAGCGGCTTTGCCACCTGCGCATCAGTAGTTGGTACGGTGGAGCGTCGTGCCCATGGTGGCGCACGGCCGGCTCATCAATACGCTGTAGCTGCCAACCCTTGGCACGCAGTCGCACGGCAAGGTCAAACTCCTCATAGCTATGGAGGTTGCGATCAGAAAAGTAGCCGGTCTGCTCTACCGCGGCACGGCGGTAAAGACCGCCCATATCTAGCCTGTCCACCACACCGGCTTGCATATGGGCCGTGCCCCGCTCTACCCGCGCAAGGTATTCCAGGCTGGTGGTGTTCATTTCAATAACCCTGCCCCCCACACCCGCCAGCTCAGGGTGAACATCCATCAACGCGATGGCCTTTGGCAGAAAGCCGGGGAGCATTTCCATATCTCCATCCAGGATGTAAACGAATTCACCCGTGCAATGCTGGTAACCCAATTGCGGCCCGATGCCGCAGCAACGCTCGTTTGAATTAGCTAGTTGGGCAATGCGGATAGGAAACGCCGACGCAATCTCTACGGTGCGGTCTGTGGAGCAAGAATCAGCCAACACCACTTCCCCTCCAAAAGGCTGCACCGCATCCAAGGCGGACTGCACTGCCGTGGCAATACGCTGCTCCTCATTCAGGGCCTTGATAACGATACTGACCCGGTACTGCGATGTAGATAAAGTCATAGCTCTGATTTCCGCAAAATGATTCGCGCGGGCACACCCACCGCTACCGCGCCAGCGGGCACGTCTTTCAATACAACCGCATTGGCACCGATTTCTGCATCGTCGCCAATGTGCACTGCACCCAAAATTTTGGCGCCAGCACCGATGTTCACCCTCTGCCCGATAACCGGCGCGTCCAATGGTTTGTCCATGTAGCGGTTGCCAATGGTCACGCCCTGGCGGATGATGCAATCGTCACCCAACACAGCGTTGCCATGTACCACGATGGCTCCCGAATGCTCGATTACCAGGCGCCGCCCTATCTTTGCAGAGACCCCGATAGTGACCCCGCACAACATCTCAGCTACCTTGCTAAGCACTATGTGCAAAGCACCCAACGGGTAGCGCACCAGCTTGCTCTGGAAGCGGTAGCGCAAATGCCCGAAACGGTAGACCTGTAGTGCCCAGAACCCCAAAGACAAAACACCTTCCCGCGCTGCGCGAAGGTCTTCAAAAAAAGTCATTTCCCGTTCCCTAATTCATCGGCTAAGAGGAGCCGGTTCGCGAAATTCGCCATTGCTCCCAGTAGGCGATACATGCCGCAGGTATGCACAGCGCCATGAATGCGGTCATTGCCCAGCGCTTACTACCCGCTGCATGCCGGGCACTCAACCACCAACGCAATCCCTCGCGCCGCCGCCCGCTCATGAGCGCATTTCGCGCCAAAGTCAGCCGCTGCTGCGCGACGAAGTTCAACGCGGAAGCCCGCTTGGGATTGGTAGCGCCCGCTGCCATCGCGCGCGCCTGCATGCGAAGCAAATAGGGTGGCAAGCCGTCTGGCGTATGTAGTTTGGTCAAGCTACCTGTTGATTCGGTGCGGTAAGCCACCAAAGCCTTGGCGGTGTGAGCAATGTTGGTCACCTCTGCAAGCCTGAACCAGAGATCCAAGTCTTCACCATGCGACTCACCCATCACAAAACACGGCTGCTTAGCCAACAATAATTCGCGTCGAACGACGACTGATGAAGTAAAGAATGGAATGCCATGCATCCAGCGAGTAGGCAAGTCTGTAATCAGCGCCGGCTCGACATCTGCTGGCATTGCAGGCCATGGCAAGGGATTCCAGTTAACTGCATCAGGCACTCTGCGCAATAGAGTTGCAGCCATGTGCACGTCAGGCTTGGCGGCTATGGCAGCCGCTTGTGTGGCCAAGTAGTCTGAGTGCCACCAATCGTCCGCATCCAGAAATGCAACCCAGTCGCCACGGGCAGCAGCAATACCCGTATTTCGCGCTGCAGACACACCACCGTTGGGTTGTTGTACCAGACGCACGCGCGCATCCAACTCTGCCAAGCGTTGCACGAGCTCGGGCCCGGAATCTAAGGAACCATCGTCCACGACCACCACTTCAAAATTTGGGCAAGTCTGAGCCAACACCGAGTGCAGGGTGAACTCAATATACGGTGCCTTGTTGTAAAGGGGTATAACAACACTAAATTTCATAGTGCTCGTACCCGTGAACCATGGTTCCGACTCATCATCACCAACACCATTAACAACAAGATATGCGCTGCAAACTCTGCGCCGTACCCGTACATAGAGAGTGGTATCTCACTCACTCCACGGAGAAAAAGCACGATATACAAGGCAATGCTCAAGCCTCGAGTTTGAAAGGCATATCTGATAGATAAACAAAGCAATGCAATTGCGTAAACAACTAAGCTTGACGCACCGATCAAGCCCGCGCGAGCTAAGTCGTCCACAAACTGGTTGTGCGCATGGGTTGCATTCAACATTCCGATACTGGTGCGATGTGCCAGATTCAGGAAGCTGGGCCCATAGCCAAACAGTGGATTCCTTTCCCACTCTTGAAATGCAACCTCCCAGATTTGTTCACGCCCGTTCAAAGTGAGTAGGGTTGCCCCTTCCTTCGTGTCAAAAAAGCCAAGTACCTTGTCACCCACCTGGCTGAACAATGCTCCATATGCCAACAGCATTGCAAACAAAACTAGCCCTACGATTGAAACAACACCCTGAAAAGGTCGTTCTGGGTTAAACACCCATTTGCGAACCTCTGGGCCGCTTCGAACAATTTGCATAACGCTCGCGCAAACCGCAAAAGAAATCCATGCAGTTTTCGATTGAGCAAGGAACAATACCAGTAAACACATCAGCCAAGCCATGCGGTTCCACCACTTCGACTCCAGGGGCTCAACCCACAAGGTGAGCAGAGAAACCTGCACGACTAACCCGAGTTGTAGTGCGTGCGGAGAAAGCCCAGCCATGCGAGGCAGGCCAGGAATAAAACCTTGGCTGTAGTTAGTCTCCAAAACCAGCCCCATCTTCACAGGAATAAGGAATACGCCCGCTGCAATAAATAACAATGTTGCATTGCGGGTGGCGATCACAAACTGTGCACACTCTTTTCCGGATACCAGCAAACCAGCAACACCGATGAGTAACGGGTACAAGTATTCGTAAGAAAACTGTGGATACCTGCCAAACAAGGCTGGAGATGCAACAGCGCAGTACCAGTACATAACGAACAATGGCAATAGCCATGTGAACGCCCCGGCACGCTTCCTACGAAAAACTGTACTTGCAATGCGTTCCGACGATATCAACAGCAAAAACAATGTAAGACCTCGCTGCAACCATGCTGCCCAAGGTGCTCTCGTCATCGCCTCTTCCGTCAACAAACTCCACGTGCCTTGCGTCAGATCTCGCCCGCCCGAAATCGTAATCAACGCAACGGTGAGAAAAATCAGATACGGTGTTAAGTGAAACCAACCGGTTTCGCGATGACGGTTGAGCTGTGTGGCCCCAATAACGGCTACGTAAGCGAACAAAGCCGCCAGCCCGGCAGCCGCGAAAAGCGCGGTGTACAACAAGACTTCATACATCGTTTGCTCCTCAACCGGATTGCGACGTTGATATGTACCGGCTTAACGGAGGCACAAACCGGATAACCATCGCCACAACATGATCACCAAGCACTGATGGTTTCCACCAGCAAATAAACACAAACACGCTGCCAGTCAAAAGCCCGCTAACAGCTAAGTTGACGATTGCATAATTCCAAGGTTCAGCAAAAACTTGACCCAGCAAAACCGTAACGACGCAAAGACAACTAAGGGAAACGCCACGCAATAGATAGGGAATCAGACTCCTGAACTGCAAACCAAGCACCTGAAATGCAGAGGCCCCCACCATCAACATACGGGACACCAACATTCCAGAAGCTACGGCAGCCGCTGCCAATACACCCCATTGCATAACCGCATAGAGCGCGACACCACCGAGGATCAATACAGGCAACTGCAGCAGCGCCTCATGATGCTTGCGGCCTGTATTCCACAACACTGGGGTGCTGATGCCCCACGTTACATAAGCCGGCATGCCCAAAAACAGTATTGCCAAAACAGGGGCTGTATCCGCCCATTGTGGTCCGTACAGCAGTCTGACGACGTCAGCAGAAATGGCAGCCAAAAACACAAAGAACGGCAACACCAGCACCCACACGGTTGCAAGCATTTCCATATAAACCCTTGCCAAACGCTTGGGATCGTCTTGCATGCGCGCCGCTGCAGACATGAACGCCGGCTGAAGCGCACTAAGCAACAGGGTGTTTGGCATGGTTGCTAGGTTGTAACCCGCTGTATAGACCCCCACGGAATGCACATTCAGCATGCGCCCAATGAGCACACGGTCTATATTGTTCAAACACCAATTGACCACGTTTGTCACGAACACTTGGCTACTGGTGCCCATGGCTTTGCCGGTGCCACTGAAGTGGAAAAGCGGAACCAATGAATGGGGCCGCAAGGCGTAGCTGGCCACCAGCGCAACGCCTGTTTGCACCAACCAGGCAGCCACCAAGGCATTTACCCCCATACCCGCAAGTGCCATGGGAACGCCCACCGCCAAGTAGCCCGCTGCATAGCTACCCACTTGGATTAGGCCCACGGCCTTGAAGTTAAGGTCGCGTTGAAGCAGGTTGCTGGAAGGTGCGTTGGCCGCGGTCAGTAAGCAGGCCAATGACAGCCACTGTATGACTCCCAAAACCCGAGGTTCACGGAAGTAATCTGCCAAAGCCGGAGCCGCCACATACAGCGCCACCATGGCCACGGTGCCGGTTATGACTTGCCATGTGAATGCAAAGCGAATGTCCTCAATCGCAAGATCTTTTTTGTGCAGTAGGTTCCAACCAAATCCGAAGTTGGACAGGAAGTTGCTCAGTGTGAGCACGACCATGCCAATGCCGAAGACCCCATAGTTCTCAGGACCCAGAATCCGGGCCAAAACTACTTGCGCGACCAGTTGCAGCACAAACCGGGCAACCGTGGATACAGCACTCCACTTGACTGCGCGTACGCCCTCCTTAGCCAGGCTACTCATGCAGACACCCGAAAAACACGCGCCACAGATCTGTAACGCGAACACAATATTTGTGTGACAGCATTGTTGAAACTCTTACAAAGAGGCTCGAGCCGGCCTTCCTGAACCGAGCCCGATTGGACTATTCTTCTTTTAGTTGCAGTGCAACATAATTCAATCATACAGCGGGAGCCATAAATTGGCACCAAAAAACACTAAAAAGCCAATAAAAATCAAACACTTATGTGCATTTTTGCTCACTTGCTTGGGCGGGCTCTACGCTGCACAAGTGAATGCAAATTCCACACCCGAGAAGACCCCAGCAGGAGTGCGCCAAGCCTGCCATGCGGTGAGCGCAGAGACCTGCACACTGGCCCATAACTTGGGGCGAGGCATCAACCTCGGCAACATGCTGGAGGCCCCCCGCGAGGGCGATTGGGGCATCAGACTAGACCCGGCTTACGTCAATTTGGTGGCCGAAAAGTTCAAGACCGCACGCGTGCCTGTCCGCTGGACGAACCATGCAGCTCCAACGCAGGACGCCAAAATAGACGAGTTTTTTGCGAACCGGGTAGACAAAGCGTTAGATGCTTTGCTGGCCAAAAACATGTATGTGATTGTGAACACACACCACTACAACCAACTATTTGGCGACAAGTTGCACCCCAATGAGTTTGCGGTTGACCCAGCCGTGCTGGAAGTGCGCTTGGTGAACATCTGGCGGCAGCTGGCTCAACGCTATAAAGGCCGCTCGAAAAATCTGGTGTTTGAATTACTCAACGAGCCACATGGCACCTTGACCAGCGCTGCCTGGAACAGCCTACTGGCAAAACTCATCGCCACCGTTCGGGAGGTAGACGCCACACGAACACTTATGGTGGGCCCCACCTATTGGAACAACCCCAAAGACTTGGATAAATTGCAGTTGCCGGCAGATCTGAATCTGATTGTTTCGATCCATAGTTACGATCCTTTCGAATTTACCCACCAGGGAATAAGCTGGATGCCCCAGTTCCCAAAAGGCCCGACATGCTGTAGCCAGTCACAAAGACAGGCATTGATTGGAAACGTAGAAACAGCCGTCAAGTGGAACAAAGCTAAAGGTATTCCATTGCACTTGGGCGAATTCGGTTCCTTCGAGGCAGGCGATATAACCTCGAGGGCAAACTACACAAGGTTTGCAAGAGATACTTTTGAAAAATATGGGATGGGTTGGGCCTATTGGGAATTTGGTTCTTCATTTGGCGTTTACAACCCCAAAAGTGCGAGTTGGATTGAACCGATTCGAAGTGCCTTGCTCGACTAATTTGAAATATAGAAACGCGAACTAACCACTATGAAAATCACAGTTATTGGAACCGGCTACGTTGGCCTTGTGTCAGGCGCGTGCTTTGCGGATGTGGGCAACGACGTGCTGTGCTTGGATGTGGATCCGGCCAAAATCAAGATCTTGGAAGAAGGCGGCATTCCAATCTATGAGCCGGGCTTGCAAGACATGGTCAAGCGCAACGTGGCAGCCGGCCGCCTGCACTTCACCACGGACGTGGAAAAAGCGGCGCACTTCGGTACCGTGCAATTCATTGCGGTGGGCACCCCGCCGGATGAAGATGGCTCAGCCGACATGAAGTACGTTATTGCTGCGGCGCGCAACATCGGCAAGTACATGACCGATTACAAGGTGGTCGTGGACAAGAGCACCGTGCCGGTGGGCACGGCTGACAGGGTAAAGGCTGCCATTGCCGAAGAGCTAGCCAAACGTGGTGTGACTACGCCATTCAGTGTGGTGAGCAACCCCGAGTTTCTGAAGGAAGGCGCCGCCATTGACGACTTCATGCGCCCGGACCGCATCGTCGTGGGTTGCGACGACGACCAAGGTGCTGCCTATATGCGTGCGATTTACTCGGCCATCCAGCGGAACCATGACCGGATGATCGTGATGGATGTGCGCAGCGCAGAACTGACCAAGTACGCCGCCAATGCCATGCTGGCGACACGCATCAGCTTTATGAATGAACTGGCAAACCTTGCTGAAAAGCTGGGTGCAGACATTGAAAACGTGCGCAAAGGCATTGGCTCAGACCCGCGCATCGGCTACGACTTCTTGTACGCAGGTGCGGGCTATGGTGGCTCGTGCTTTCCCAAGGATGTGCAAGCACTCATCAAAACTGCGCAAACTGATGCAGGTATCGACCTGAAGGTTCTCAACGCGGTTGAAGAAGCGAACGACGCGCAGAAGCGGGTACTGGGCAGCAAGGTACTCAAGCGTTTTGGTGTGGACTTGAAGGGCAAGCACTTTGCGCTGTGGGGCTTGGCCTTCAAGGCCAACACCGACGACATGCGAAAGGCCACCAGCCGTGATGTGATTCAGGATCTGCTGGATGCGGGTGCCACCGTGACGGCCTATGACCCGGTAGCTATGAAGGAGGCTCAACACTGCTTTCCTAATGAGGCACGCCTCACCTACGCCGACAACCAGACTGCGGCGCTTGAAGGGGCGGATGCGCTGATCATCGTGACGGAATGGCGCGAGTTTCGCAGCCCGAACTTCGACACCATCAAGACAAAGCTCAAGCAACCGGTGATTTTCGATGGCCGCAACCTCTACGATCCCAAGCTGGTGCGTAGCATGGGCATTGAGTACCAGGCTATTGGACGCTAAGGAACGCCGAAGACGACCCGATTTGCTATAAATAACATAGCTGCCAACGAATACTACGTGAGCGTCTAGGCATATTTTTACGTATAGATTTGGGTCGGCCGAAGTAACTATAGACTGATCATTGACAGGCGTTTACGATGCTTGCCATTCGCTAAACACCCATGACTGTACTGACTCTCCAAGACATGGCTACGCAGTCAGGCGTAGCCTTCGGCACAAGTGGTGCACGCGGCAAAGTGGCTGACATGACGCCCGACCTCTGCCACGCCTATGCCACCGCGTTCATTAATGCAGTCGTACCTAAAGCTAGCTCGATAGTGCTTGGCCATGACCTCAGGCCCAGCAGCCCGGAAATCGCCGCTGCTTGTGCTGCAGCCATAGAAAGCCTGGGAATGTCCGTCATTTATGGTGGCGCCCTGCCCACCCCCGCACTTGCGCTTTACGCAGCACAAAATGGCTCTCCCGCCATCGTGGTGACCGGTAGCCATATCCCGTTTGATCGCAACGGAATCAAGTTTTACAAGGAAGATGGCGAGATCTCCAAAACGGATGAGCGCGCCATGCTCGACTTTCTGGTGGGCCTGCCCAAGCAGCTCAAGTTGCCCAAGCTGCCGGCCCCGGACCCGCGGGTGGAGCAGGCATATCTGGACCGCTACATCCGGTTTTTTGGCGCCAACGCCCTGCAAGGCGAAACGATTGCAGTCTACGAACACAGCAGCGTGGCGCGGGATGTGCTACGCACCATTTTGGAAACGCTGGGCGCCGAAGTAATTTCTCTGGGGCGCACCGATGTGTTTGTGCCCATAGACACCGAGGCCGTGCGCCACGAAGACATTGAACAGGCACGCGAGTGGGCAGAGCTGTATGACTTTGACGCGATTGTTTCGACCGACGGCGATGCGGACCGCCCCCTGATTGGTGACGAAAAGGGCGAATGGATGCGTGGGGATGTGGTGGGTATTCTGACTGCCCAGTACTTGCATGCCACCGCGGTGGTGACGCCGGTGAGCAGCAACAGTGCTTTGGAGCGCACCCAGAGCTTTGCGCAGGTAGTGCGCACGCGCATTGGCTCGCCCTACGTGATTGAAGGTATGCAACAGGCAGCGACCAAAGGCGCCGAACTGGTGGTGGGCTACGAGGCCAATGGCGGCTTTTTGCTCGGCAGCCAGGTGCTGCGCAATGGGCAGCGGCTTGGCCCCCTGCCCACCCGGGATGCCTTGTTGCCCATGCTGGCGCTGCTGTGCGGCGCGAAGGCACAAGCGCTCAAGATGTCTGAAGTGGGCTACCGCTTGCCCAAGCGCTACACAGCCAGCGACCGTATTCAGAACTTTGCCACTGCGAGCAGCAGAGAGCTGATTGCCAGCCTGCGCAATGACCATGTGTTGTTGCGCAATGTGATGGCGCCTCAGGCTGGCCCGGTAGAGGCCATTGACGAAACCGATGGTCTGCGGGTTCACTTTGCGTCGGGAGATATTGTGCATTTGCGCCCCAGCGGGAACGCACCTGAGCTGCGCTGCTATGCCGAGAGCACCAGTGTGCGCAGCGCCAAACGCCTGTGTGATGAGTGCCTCTTAAGAATCCTGAAAAGTGCGGCGTCTGCCTAGGTTTTGGCCTGAATGGACTATGTACAGTTACAGGTAGTAACCCTAATATCGAATTAGCTGAAGTGGTTTCAGCTGGATTTGAATTAAAGGGATGTATATGAAAATTAAATCTGTGATCGCCGCAGCCACTTTGGCACTTTTGGGTAGCGCCGCCAGCGCTACTGTCACCAACGTGGCGTTGGTGTCCGGCTCTTTTAACGACGTTGCCTTGAGCGACATCACGTTTGTAAGCACATCAAATGTGACTGGTTTGGCAGGCTATGTGTCCAAGTTCACTGGCTCTTTCAATGGGCAGACCTTTGACATCAATGCCCCAGCCATTACTTTCACTAAAGTGTCACTGTTCTCCGGCAACACTTTGACTAGCTTCTCTAACGGCGATTCGTTCAACTTTGGCAGTTTGGCCAGCGGTACTTACACACTGAAAGTGTCTGGTTCTGTGGCAGGCGGCGGTGTGGGTGGCGCTTTGGCCCAATACGAAGTGTCAGCTGTGCCTGAGCCAGAGTCGTATGCCATGTTGTTGGCAGGCTTGGGAGTGATGGGCGCGATTGCCCGCCGCCGCAGCAAGACTGCTGCCTGAGCAACAAGCTCTCTTGAGCCCAAAAAGGACTGCAAGTGCAGTCCTTTTTTTATGTCTTTCAACTTGGCCTTGAGGTTTCAAATCAAATGGCTTTCCGCCGGCGGCCCACTGCCGCAATGAGCCCCAAACCTGCCAAAAGGAGAGCATAGGTCTCAGGCTCGGGGACAGGGGTAATAGTGAGGGACACGTTATCTACGCCCACATACCGGGCCGCATTGACCCCGATACCGCTGAAAGATACAGACTTGAGACCGGTAAACCCACTGAAGCTAGTACTGCCGTACTGGGTAAAGGCACCGGGGCTCAAACGAAAGTCTTCCTGGCCGCCCACGATCGTCCCGTCGATACGGGTGCCAGTGATGCGGATGGAAAAGTTATCGGCGGCTTGCCCGCCTCCATCGCCCAACAGGCCTGCAAGGGACAAGCCAGTCAGCGAGAAAACGGAATTCAGACTGGGCAACAAGGAGAGCGTCTCTTTTTCAGTGCCCAAACCGTAGTATGCAAGCAGCTTTCCGCTGCCGGCGGCGGGTATGAAACTACTTGTATTGACCACAAAATGGGTATCGGAACTGTGCTGCAAGACAACACCATAGTTGCCGGCGTCGGCAGTGCTGCTCATGTCGTCAAAGGTTAGCGTCAAGGCCTGCGCGCTGAATGAGCAACCCAGCGCGAGCAACGCGGTGCAAACGGTCTGTTTAATTGCGTTTTTCATTTTTTTGTCTCCCTTTTTCAAAGTATTCCTGTCAGTGTCGCGCTGGCAGACGAACTGTTCGGCCCATTAAGGGTGCACACGACGTCAGTCCCTGCCGGTACAGGGAGAGGGAGACTCCCGCCTAAGGTGTAGCCAGCTGGTAGCCCACCTTCAATAAGGCGGGCACCATGGGTGCAGTCGCTCACCACCTGGCCTTTGGCAGGGTTGACCCTGCGCACAGCCACGTTGATGACCGACCCACTGGTGATGGCTCCTGCCAAGGCCTGTGTAGCAGCGGCTTGTGCGTCACCACTTAGATCCACAAACTTGGGTATGGCCACTGCCGAAAGAATGCCCAAGATGACAATCACCATGACAAGCTCGATCAGCGTGAAGCCGGACTGACGGACTAAAGAAATGCGCATTCCCTAAACGTAACTAGTTGTAAACACATGATAAAGAATCGAGGCCCAGTTGGAAATAGTCTGGATGACTGATGCAAACAAACGAGCGGTCTTTCTAGGGTGTCAGTGAGCAAGCCCGCTGATAATCCAAGGCTTATCCAAGTGGACTTACAACGCACCATGACAATTTTGGTAACCGGCGGCGCCGGCTTCATCGGCAGTAATTTTGTGCTGGACTGGCTGGCGGGTTCGTCAGAAACCGTAGTCAACTTGGACAAGCTGACCTATGCGGGCAACCTGCAAAACTTGGCTTCTCTGGCGGACAACCCGGCCCACGTATTCGTGCACGGCGACATAGGTGATGCTGAACTGATCAACCGCTTGTTGAAAGAACACCAGCCTCGGGCAGTGCTGAACTTTGCAGCCGAAAGCCACGTAGACCGTTCCATTCATGGTCCGGGTGAGTTCATCCAGACCAACATCGTGGGTACTTTCCATTTGCTGGAGAGTGTGCGGGCTTACTGGAGTGCTTTGCCTGCAGATGCCAAAGCGGCTTTCCGGTTTCTGCACGTCTCGACTGACGAGGTCTATGGCTCACTCGCCAAGACCGACCCCGCCTTTGCAGAAACCAATCGATACGAGCCCAACAGTCCCTATAGCGCCAGCAAGGCGGCCAGCGACCACTTGGTGCGCGCGTACCACCACACCTATGGCCTGCCGGTACTGACCACCAACTGCAGCAACAACTACGGGCCTTTCCACTTCCCCGAGAAACTGATCCCACTGATGATCGTCAACGCCCAGGCCGGCAAACCTCTGCCCGTGTACGGCGATGGCCAGCAGATCCGCGATTGGTTGTATGTGAAAGACCACTGCAGCGCCATTCGCCGTGTGCTGGAAGCCGGTGTCTTGGGCGAAACCTACAACGTAGGCGGCTGGAACGAAAAGCCCAACCTGGACATCGTGCACACCGTGTGTGCCCTGCTGGATGAGCTCAAGCCCCGCGCGGACGGCAAACCTTATAAAGAGCAGATCACTTATGTGACCGACCGGCCCGGCCACGACCGTCGCTACGCTATAGACGCCCGCAAGATTGAGCAGCAGCTGGGCTGGAAACCGGCCGAGACATTTGAGACCGGTATCCGCAAAACCGTGCAGTGGTACCTGGACAACCCGCAATGGGTGGACAACGTACTGAGCGGCGGCTACCGCGAATGGGTGAGCAAGCAATACGGCGACACCAAGGCTGCGGCATGAAGATCTTGCTGTTGGGCCGTGGCGGCCAGGTGGGCTGGGAGCTGCAACGCTCTTTGAGCGTGTTGGGCGAAGTGGTGGCGCTGGACTTTGATGCCAGCCAAAACCCGCAAGGCTTATGCGGGGACTTCACAGATATTGAAGGGCTGGAACGCACCGTCGAAGCGGTGCAACCGGATGTCATCGTGAACGCTGCCGCTAACACGGCAGTGGACAAGGCCGAGAGCGAGCCCGAGCTTGCAAGAACAATCAATGCTCTCGCGCCCGCTGCACTTGCGCGAGCAGCTATCAAAACAGGAGCATGGTTGATTCACTACAGCACAGACTATGTGTTTGATGGCAGTGGCAGCGCTCCTCGGAAAGAAACCGACGCGACCGGCCCCTTGAGCGTGTACGGCCAGACCAAACTAGAGGGTGAACAGGCGGTGGCTACCTGCCCTAAGCACCTGATCTTGCGCACCAGCTGGGTGTATGCCACCCGGGGCGGTAACTTCGTCAAAACCATGCTGCGCTTGGCCAGCGAGCGGGATGCATTGACTGTGATCAACGACCAATTCGGCGCACCCACCTCTGCCGAGCTATTGGCCGATGTCACTGCGCATGCTCTCCGCAGCCTGCAAGCAACACCGGAACTGGCGGGGCTATACCACTGCGTTGCTTCGGGCGAGACCACTTGGCATGGCTATGCGCAGTTTGTGCTGGCACAGGCTGCAATGCTGGGCCTACCACTCAAAGCCACCGCCGACAAAGTGGCCCCCACAGCCACCAGCAGCTACCCCACGCCGGCCAAGCGGCCGCTGAACTCGCGTCTGGACACGACCAAACTGCAGGCCGCATTCGGACTGAAGCTGCCCCATTGGCAGCATGGCGTGAAACGCATGTTGATCGAAATTGCAGGGAAATAAACATGACGACTACAAACACAAAAGCACGCAAAGGCATCATCCTGGCCGGCGGTTCAGGCACCCGCCTGTACCCGGCCACCCAGGCGGTCAGCAAGCAACTGCTGCCCATCTACGACAAGCCCATGATTTACTACCCCTTGAGCGTGCTGCTGCTGGCAGGCATCAAGGAAGTGCTCGTGATCAGCACCCCCCAGGACACCCCGCGCTTTGAGCAACTGCTGGGCAATGGAAGCCAGTGGGGCATTCACATTAAATACGCGGTGCAACCATCCCCGGATGGTTTGGCACAAGCCTTCTTGATCGGAGAGCGGTTTCTGGACGGCGCGCCCTGCGCGCTGGTGCTGGGCGACAACATCTTCTACGGCCACGACTTTGCAGGCTTGCTGCGAGGCGCCACAGCGCAAACCACAGGCGCCACTGTGTTTGCCTATGCCGTCAACGATCCCGAACGTTACGGCGTGGTGGAGTTTGACACTCAGGGCAAAGCGATTAGCCTCGAGGAGAAACCCAAAGCACCCAAGTCGCGCTACGCCGTAACCGGCCTGTACTTTTACGACGCGAATGTGGTGGAGATGGCCAAGCAGGTGAAACCCTCAGCCCGCGGCGAGCTTGAAATCACCGACCTGAACCGGATGTACTTGGAGCGCGGAGCTCTGGACGTACAAACTATGGGGCGCGGTTACGCATGGCTGGACACCGGTACCCATGAGTCCATGCTGGAGGCGAGTCAGTTCATTCACACCATCGAGAACCGCCAAGGTCTGAAAGTGGCCTGCCCGGAGGAGATCGCTTGGCGAAGCGGCTGGATTGATGATGCGCAATTGCAAAACCTGGCACAGCCCTTGGTCAAGACGGGCTACGGGCAGTACTTGTTTCGCTTGCTAAAAGAAAAGGTGTTCTGATGCAAGTGACCCGAACCGCCATTGCGGATGTACTGATCCTTGAACCCAAAGTGTTCGGAGATGAACGTGGTTTCTTTTTTGAGAGCTT
This sequence comes from Curvibacter sp. AEP1-3, assembly GCF_002163715.1. Classification (GTDB taxonomy): domain Bacteria; phylum Pseudomonadota; class Gammaproteobacteria; order Burkholderiales; family Burkholderiaceae_C; genus Allorhodoferax. The sequence goes on along the minus strand of NZ_CP015698.1, from coordinate 3,669,984 downwards.
CAACGAGCGGGTGTTCCGCGAAGCGACCGGGGTGACCCTGCCCTTTGTGCAGGACAATCACTCCAAATCCGGCTACGCTGTTTTGCGTGGTTTGCACTACCAGGTACAGCAGCCCCAAGGCAAGTTGGTGCGGGTGGCATCGGGTGAGGTGTTTGACGTAGCGGTGGATATCCGGCCTGAATCCCCTACCTACGGCAAGTGGGTGGGCGAAATCTTGTCTGCCACTAACAAGCGGCAGCTGTGGGTGCCGCCGGGCTTGGCGCACGGCTTCGTGGTACTGACGGAAACAGCAGAGTTCTTGTACAAAACTACAGATTACTATGCCCCGGAACATGAGCGCTGCATTGCATGGAACGACCGCACGCTGGCCATTGCTTGGCCTGAGTTGACCATTGCGCCCAAACTTTCAGCCAAAGACGCTACTGGCGCTGCATTTCCAGATGCGCTGAAAAAACCTTAATCGCAAGCCCGTGGTGTGAAAATCACCACGTTCTGCCTGTGAAAATTGGTAACTGCTTGATTCTGGAGCCCTGAAGGTACATGGCTTCGGCTATCCTAGAAGGCTTATGGCATCCGCAGACACCACGACCCGCGACCCCAGTACAGTCGCCCTGCCGGGCATCGGCCGGGCGCTGGTAGCCGCCGGCAAAATTCCCCAGAAGACGGCGGAAGACATCTACCGCAAAGCGGTCTCCGGGAAAAATAGTTTCATGGCCGAAATGGTGGGCTCAGGCGCGGTGTCGCCTGCTGATCTCGCCCAGACTTTGTCAAATGCTTTTGCCGCACCGCTTATTGACTTGGATGCGGTGGACATACAAAGGCTACCCAAGGGACTTTTGGACGCGAAAATTTGCACAGAATTCCGAGTGCTGGTTTTGAGCAAACGGGGCAACCGTCTGATCATTGCAACCGCGGACCCATCAGACCAACAGGCAGCGGAACGAATTAAGTTCTCGACCCAGATGGGATTCGACTGGGTCATCGCAGAGTACGACAAGCTATCCAAGATCGTAGAAGCCAATACGGTGACGGCCAGCGAGGCGATGGAGGAGATCATCGGGGGTGATTTTGAGTTCGATGAGTCAGCGGCTGAAGCTGCGACCGACACCACCCAAGCGGCGACGGCTGAGGTGGAAGACGCCCCTGTTGTCCGATTCCTGCACAAAATGCTCATGGATGCATTCAGCATGCGTGCCTCGGACTTGCACTTTGAGCCCTATGAGCACCAGTACCGCGTGCGCTTCCGGATCGACGGTGAGTTGCGCGAAATTGCCAGTCCACCGATAGCCATTAAGGACAAGCTGGCTTCCCGTATCAAGGTGATATCCCGCATGGACATCTCTGAAAAACGGGTGCCCCAGGACGGCCGGATGAAACTCAAAGTGGGTGCGGACCGGGTGATCGACTTCCGGGTTAGCACCCTACCCACCCTGTTCGGCGAAAAGATTGTGATTCGTATCCTTGACCCCAGCAGCGCCAAGCTGGGCATTGATGCTCTTGGGTATGAAATTGAAGAAAAAGAACGCTTGATCAAGGCGATCGGGCGTCCCTACGGCATGATTTTGGTGACCGGACCTACGGGCTCTGGCAAAACCGTGTCGTTGTACACCTGCCTGAATATGCTCAATCAGCCTGGTGTAAATATTGCGACGGCAGAAGACCCTTCGGAAATCAATTTACCAGGCGTCAATCAGGTCAACGTCAATGAGAAGGCGGGACTGACATTTGCGGCTGCACTGAAGTCCTTCCTGCGGCAGGATCCGGACATCATCATGGTGGGTGAAATCCGGGACTTGGAAACCGCTGATATTTCCATCAAGGCGGCGCAAACCGGTCACTTGGTGTTATCAACACTGCATACGAACGATGCACCGACAACGCTGACTCGCATGCGCAATATGGGGATACAGCCCTTCAACATCGCTTCCAGTGTCATCCTGATCACGGCACAGCGGTTGGCGCGTCGTTTGTGCCTGAACTGCAAGCAGGTGGCCGATGTGCCTGAAAAAGCGTTGCTCGATGCGGGTTTCAAGGCAGCTGAGCTGGACGGAACCTGGAAGCCCTACCGTGCGGTCGGATGCTCAACTTGCAACAACGGTTACAAGGGCCGCGTAGGCATTTATCAAGTGATGCCTATTAGTGAAGAAATCCAGCGAATTATTCTTCGGGATGGAAGTGCGATGGATATAGCAGCCCAGTCGGAGTTGGAGGGCGTGCGATCCCTGAGGCAGTCTGGCCTCCATAAAGTGAAACAAGGGCTGACTTCGTTGGAAGAAGTGCTTGCTGTGACCAACGAATAAAGATAACCCGGGGGAACTATGGCAACAGCAAAATCTGCGGAGACCAAAGACGCAGTATTTGAGTGGGAAGGCAAAGACCGGAATGGCAAGCAGGTACGGGGGGAGACTCGTGCCGTGGGTGAAAACCAGGTCAAATCCTTGCTACGCCGTCAAGGCGTTACACCCACCAAAATCAAGAAGCGCCGCATGCGCTCAGGTAAATCGATCAAAGCTAAGGATATGGCAATATTCACTCGTCAATTGGCGACGATGATGAAGGCTGGCGTTCCCCTGTTGCAAGCGTTCGATATCGTGGGTCGGGGTAATCCAAATCCAAGTGTTACCAAGTTACTGAGTGACATTCGCTCCGACGTAGAAACCGGAACTTCCTTGAGCTCAGCTTTCCGGAAGTACCCACTGTACTTTGACAACCTGTATTGCAATCTGGTGGAAGCTGGTGAATCTGCAGGTATTCTGGATCAGTTGTTGGACCGATTGGCCGTCTACATGGAGAAGACTGAAGCCATCAAATCCAAAATCAAATCGGCATTGATGTATCCGATTGCCGTGTTGGTGGTGGCTTTTGTTGTGGTGTCGGTGATCATGATCTTTGTGATTCCGTCGTTCAAACAAGTGTTCACCTCGTTTGGTGGCGAGTTACCCGCGCCCACACTATTTGTTATTGCGATGAGCGAGATCTTTATTGATTACTGGTGGCTCATCTTCGGTGGCATCGGGGGCGGCATTTACTTCTTCATGCAGGCATGGCGGCGTAACGAGAAGGTGCAAGCCTTTATGGACCGACTTATGCTGAAGTTGCCAGTATTTGGTGTGATGGTTGACAAAAGTTGCGTGGCCCGCTGGACAAGGACACTATCTACAATGTTCGCCGCCGGTGTGCCGCTAGTTGAAGCTTTAGATTCCGTAGGCGGTGCGTCAGGAAACATTGTTTACCAATATGCTACCCAAAAAATTCAACAGGAAGTTTCCACTGGTACGTCCCTCACTGCAGCGATGACCAATGCCAACCTGTTTCCTTCAATGGTCCTCCAAATGTGCGCTATCGGTGAGGAGTCCGGCTCAATCGATCACATGCTGGGCAAGGCTGCCGACTTTTTTGAAGCTGAAGTCGATGACATGGTCGCAGGTATTTCCAGCCTGATGGAACCCATCATCATCGTGGTTTTGGGTACAGTCATCGGCGGCATCGTGGTCTCCATGTACCTGCCTATTTTCAAACTGGGCCAAGTCGTTTGATGTGGTCCGGAGTGCATTGGCTGGACGCAAGCCTTATCGGCGTTTTGGGGCTTTTGATCGGCAGCTTTTTGAATGTAGTAATCCATCGTTTGCCAAAGATGATGGAACGACAGTGGGCTGCAGAGTGCGCGGAGCTTTCAGGAAAAGAGGCTCCACAGGTCGATAAATTCAATCTGATGGTTCCGCGGTCACGCTGCCCTCACTGTGGGCACGAGATTGCTTGGTACGAAAACGTCCCGGTCATCAGTTACATCGCACTGCGGGGCAGTTGTTCCAAATGTAAAAAACCGATCAGCGTCCGTTATCCGTTCGTAGAGACAGTGACAGGCGGGCTTTTTTTCTTTTGTGCGTGGCAGTGGGGAGCCAGCCCCGCGGGGATTGCATGGTGCGTTTTCAGCGCCTGCCTGGTGACCCTGGCATTGATAGATTGGGACACCACGCTGCTGCCTGATGACATTACCTTGCCTTTATTGTGGCTCGGTCTCGTGGTGGCAGCCTTACAGTGGACCCCGGTGGGGCTGAGCACCGCATTGTGGGGCGCTGTGGCGGGCTATCTCTCCCTTTGGTCCATCTATTGGTTGTTCAAGTTGGTAACTGGCAAAGAGGGCATGGGCTATGGAGATTTCAAGCTCTTTGCCGCCCTAGGCGCTTGGTTTGGGTGGCCAGTACTGATCCCCATGATTTTGATGGCCTCTGTCATTGGGGCCATAGTGGGTATCGCCATGAAGTTCACCTCCGGACTCCGAGAAGGTGGTTACATCCCTTTCGGGCCATTTCTCGCCGGCGCAGGATTTACCGCTTTGATATTGGGTCCGCAGACCCTACGCAGTTTGGTGAATCTATAAGCTCATGTCGAAGGGCATACGCGTCGGACTCACAGGAGGCATGGGCAGCGGAAAAAGTACCCTCGCTCGCTTTTTGACCCAACGCGGCGCTTACCTCATCGACGCGGATGCCATTTCGCGCAGTACCACCTCAACTGGAGGGGCTGCGATACCCGAATTGACTCAAGCTTTTGGCCCGCAGGTCATCGGTCACAATGGTGCCTTGGACAGGGTAAAAATGCGGGAATTGGCATTCCAGAACCCGAATGCACGAAAGCGCTTGGAAGCCATCGTTCACCCACTGGTCAAAGCATCGATTGAGCAGGAGGCACTGAGAGCAGATGCAAACTCGGCACCTTGCGTGGTGTACGACATCCCACTGCTCATGGAGTCCAGTCATTGGCGCCAAAGCCTCGACACGATTGTTGTAGTGGACTGCACCGAGAACACGCAAATTGATCGCGTGCGCCGGCGCAATGGACTATCTGAAACCGAGGTCCGCGCCGTATTGGCGGCTCAGGCAATGCGAACGAAGCGCCTCAAAGGTGCAGACTTTGTGATCTTCAACGATGGGATCACTTTAAGTCAACTTGAGACTCTGACGCAGCAAATAAGTGTGCAGTTCGGGCTATGATTCGGCGTCCGGAAAAAACAGCGTGATCCTCTACGAATACCCCTTCAACGAACGCATTCGCACCTATTTGCGTTTGGAGCATTTGTTTCTCCGTTTGGCTGAGTTGATGGGCCGCGCTTCGCCCCTAGATCACCATTACGCGCTAACCACCATTTTTGAAGTGATGGATGTGGGCGCGCGAGCGGATTTGAAGTCCGACGTCCTCAAAGACCTTGATAAACAAAAGCAAGCTCTGAACGGATATCGCGGCAATCCGGCCATTTCCGAGGCAGTTTTGGACAAAGTGATTGCCCAGTTGGATGGCTGCTTTAGTGCGCTGAATGCACTCACGGGGAAAGCCGGTCAATCGCTGACCGAAAATGATTGGTTAATGAGTATCCGAAGCCGGGTAGGTATACCCGGAGGCACCTGCGAATTTGATTTGCCAGCTTACTACTCTTGGCAACACCGGAGTGCGGAGTCGCGTCAGCAGGATCTCCAGCGCTGGGCAGCCACCTTGGCTCCGTTGGCTGAATCCATTCACCTTCTGCTCAAGATGCTAAGAGATTCCGGTGCACCCCAGAAAGTGATGGCGGTGGGCGGACAGTTTCAGCAGAATTTGCCACAGGGCCGTACGTTTCAGTTACTGCGTTTGGCACTCGATCCTGAACTGCAAGTCATTCCTGAAATCAGCGGCAACAGGCTGATGGTGTCTATTCGCCTGATGCGACACGACGCGGATGACCGCTTGCACGCATGCGGCCAAGACACTGCCTTCGAGCTCACACTGTGCTCTTAAGGGCAGAGCTTGCTTCAACCAAAAAAGAAGATGGCCGCGACTGAAAAAATCGTCCGGTGCCCCCGATGTGGCGGAGACAGTGTTTTTGCTCCATCCAACCGATACCGCCCCTTTTGCAGCGACCGCTGCAAAAATCTTGATCTGGGCGCTTGGGCTAGTGAGGCATTTCGCGTACCTACGGAAGCCCCCCCGGAAGACGTAGCTTTCGGCGATCCAAAAATGCAATAAATCAGGCCGTAGCGCCTGATTAATCCGCGCCGGCAGCTACAAAAATAGTAGCACCAACAAAGTCACGCTCCTGTGCAAACCAGTCCAATACGGGGATCGTTCCCGGCAACACTGGATCGACCTGCACGGGTAATTGTTGCCAGGAATAGGCCTGCCCCTCACGCATTTCGAGCTCGCCGCTCCATTCGAGCACTTTGCAAAAGTGAAGTCGCACCAAGGCATGTGGATAGTCCACCAGCTCCACGCGCCAGGGAGTTGCACTTGCAATCGTGACCCCTATCTCCTCTTGAAGCTCCCGACGCAAGGCCTGCTCAATCGACTCGCCCGACTCAACTTTGCCACCCGGGAACTCCCAATAACCTGCATAGGCCTTACCCTCGGGGCGCGAAGTCAAAAGGAAAGCCCCATCGGGCAGCATGAGAACGCCCACTGCCACCTCCACCACCTTGCGATTGACCCCGCCTTCACGCGCCAAAAGCGGGTCAGCCACCAAAGGTTGACTCATGGCAAGGCGGCTCTGCCCGCAAAGTCGCGGGCAAACTGGTAGGCAACGCGGCCACTGCGAGCACCTCGCTCCAAGGCCCACAGCAATGCTTCAGACCTCGCAACGGCAATTTGTTCCGTACCGAAACCCAGGCTTCCCAGCCATAGGTCGACGATAGACAAATACTCGTCCTGGCTGAAAGGGTAGAAGCTGACCCACAAACCGAATCGCTCAGAAAGGGAAATTTTCTCTTCGACACTTTCACCGGGGTGCACTTCACCGTCCTCGGTGTGCTTATAGGTCTGGTTTTCAGACATATATTCAGGTAACAAGTGGCGACGATTACTGGTCGCGTAGATAAGCACATTGGGAGTGGAGGCTGCCACCGATCCATCGAGCACGGACTTCAAAGCCTTATAGCCAGGTTCGCCGTCGTCAAAGCTGAGGTCATCGCAAAAAACGATGAACTTTTCAGGGCGCGAAGCGATGAGCTCAATGATGTCCTGCAAGTCGATCAAATCCGCTTTGTCGACTTCAATCAGTCGCAAGCCTTTTGGTGCAAACGTATGCAAGCAAGCACGTATCAACGAGGATTTTCCGGTCCCACGTGCACCAGTGAGCAACACATTATTCGCCGTGCCACCGCCGACAAATTGAGCGGTGTTGCGATAAATTTTTTCCTTCTGATCGTCAATTTCACGAAGCGACTCGAGACTCATGGCGCCCACGTGAGCCACCGGGCTGATGATGCCTTGGCCAGAAGTGCGGCGACGGTATCGAAACGCGATAGAAGCAGTCCAGTCCGGCGCTGTCAATGTGTGGGGTAAAGAAGCCTCTACACGCTCCATAAAGAGCTCAGCACGTGCAAAAAACCGCTCCAAGGCATCGGTCATGGCGCTCCCCGTCAAGACCGGTAATCCGCGTTGATCGTGACGTAATCGTGGCTCAAATCACAGGTCCAAACGGTCTGGGCGGCATCGCCCCGGCCCAATCCGACACGCACGGTAATTTCGCTCTGCTTCATGACACGCTGACCATCTTCTTCGCGATACGCCGGGTTCCGCCCCCCACGGGTCACGACATGAACTTCATCCAGAAAGAGCTCGATCAGACCCTGATCCAGATCCTCGATTCCGGCATAGCCCACTGCCGCAAGGATGCGACCTAGGTTCGGGTCACTGGCAAAGAACGCGGTCTTCACCAAAGGAGAATGCGCTATCGCATACGCGGCCAATCGGCATTCGGCCTCTGTTCGTCCGCCCTCGACTTGTACGGAAATAAACTTGGTGGCGCCCTCACCGTCTCGCACAATCGCTTGTGCCAACTTGCGGGCCACCTCCAGGAGCGCCGTTTTCAGCGCGCTGGCGGCGGGCGTATTCAAATCAGTGACGGGAGTGTTCCCTGCCTTGTTGGTCGCGATGACGAGCAAAGAGTCATTGGTCGATGTATCGCCATCAACCGTGACGCGATTGAATGACCCTTCCGCCAGTTCCCGTGCCAATGCATTCATCACCGACTGATCAATACAGGCATCGGTGGCTATGAAGCCCAACATAGTGGCCATATTGGGACGGATCATTCCCGCACCCTTGCTGATGCCAGTTACCGAAACCTGATGGCCATCCACTTCCGCAGTAGCACTGAACGCTTTGGGCTGGGTATCCGTGGTCATGATGCCTTCGGCGGCCTTCAACCAGTGATCAGCCTGAACGTCGGCAATGGCGGCATCCATCCCCGCCACAATGCGGTCTACCGGAAGCTGCTCCATGATCACACCGGTCGAAAACGGTAACACCTGTTCCGCTTGAGTGCCGAGTTTGGCTGCCAGGGCCACACAGCTTTGCTTTGCGCGCGCCAATCCATCTGCACCGGTACCTGCATTGGCGTTTCCGGTATTGATCAAGACAGCACGTGAAGCAGACAAGCCAAGATGCTCACGACAGACTTGGACTGGCGCTGCGCAAAAGCGATTGGTGGTAAACACACCGCCCACGCTGCAGCCTTCATCCAACAGCATCACCGTCAGGTCCTTTCTGCCTGCTTTGCGGACACCGGCCTCAGTCACACCGATGCGGACACCGGGGATTGCCAAAAGGTCAGCGGCAACAGGCAATGGAAGATTTACTGGCATGACATGAGCCTCAGATAAGTTTGCCGTGGCACTGCTTGTACTTCTTACCGCTGCCGCATGGGCAAGGATCGTTACGTCCGACCCGCGGCACATCTGATGCAGACGCCTGAACGGTGCTGGGGTCAACAGTAGTCTCTACCTCACCACTTTCAGTTGGTGCGGTGTACGTCACATTCGAAATGCTTTCGCCACGTGTCTCAATGGCATCGGCAGCCTGCTCCAACTGTTCGCTGGATTGAATTTTGACCGTCATCAAGATCTTGGTGACGTCGTTCTTCACAGAGTCCAACAACTGCCCGAACAACTCGAAAGCCTCGCGCTTGTATTCCTGCTTAGGCTGCTTTTGGGCATAACCACGCAAGTGAATGCCTTGACGCAAGTAATCCAAAGCACTCAGGTGATCACGCCAATGGGTATCAATGCTTTGCAACAACACCATGCGTTCGAACTGGGTGAAGTTGTCTTTTCCGACCAACTCAACTTTTGCATCAAACGCGGCATTTGCAGCCGTGGTGACAGATGCAACAATTTCTTCATCCGTGATGGAGCTGGCGTCCGTGACTTGCTTTTGCAGATCCAACTCCAACTGCCAATCATCGACCAAAGCCTTCTGCAGTGCAGGAACGTCCCACTGTTCCTCGACCGACTCGACCGGCACGTATTGACGGACGATGTCTTCAAATGCGCCCTCACGCAGTCCCGCTATTTGAGCAGTAAGGTCCTGCGCATCCAGAATGGCGTTGCGCTGCTGATAAATGACTTTGCGCTGGTCATTGGATACATCGTCGTACTCCAGCAATTGTTTGCGCATGTCAAAGTTGCGCGCCTCAACCTTGCGCTGGGCGCTTTCAATGCTGCGCGTCACGATACCAGCCTCAATGGCTTCGCCCTCCGGCATCTTCAATCGGTCCATGATGGACTTGACGCGATCGCCCGCAAATATACGCATCAGTGAGTCGTCAAGACTCAGATAAAAACGCGAAGAGCCCGGATCTCCCTGACGCCCGGAGCGGCCACGCAGTTGGTTATCAATACGGCGGGACTCATGGCGCTCCGTCGCAATGATACGCAGACCGCCCAGTGCCTTGATGGCTTCATGATCCTTCTGCCATTGCGCGCGCAGTTCCGTAATCTTTGCTTGTTTCGCTGCTGCATCGAGAGATTCGTCAGCTTCCACCGCTTCTATGGCCTTGTCCATGTTGCCGCCCAACACAATGTCGGTGCCCCGACCTGCCATGTTGGTGGCAATCGTGATCATTTTGGCTCGGCCTGCCTGCGCAACGATATCGGCCTCACGAGCATGCTGCTTGGCGTTAAGCACCTGGTGTGGGAGCTTTTCTTTTTCCAACAACTGCGCAATGATTTCTGAGTTTTCGATGGACGTAGTTCCAACCAAGACGGGCTGGCCGCGCTCGTAACATTCCCGGATATCTTTGATTGCAGCTTCGTACTTTTCGCGGGTCGTTTTGTACACGCGGTCCAACTGGTCTTCACGACGGCTGATCCGGTTCGGTGGAATGACCACCGTTTCAAGCCCGTATATCTCTTGGAATTCATAGGCTTCGGTGTCAGCTGTACCTGTCATACCGGCCAGCTTGTTGTAAAGCCGGAAGTAATTCTGGAAAGTAATGGAAGCCAGTGTCTGGTTTTCTGCCTGGATCTGGACACCTTCTTTAGCCTCAACCGCTTGGTGCAAACCATCGCTCCAACGCCGGCCGGACATCAAACGCCCGGTGAACTCATCCACAATGACGATTTCACCGTTTTGCACTACGTAATGCTGGTCACGGTGATACAGGTGATTGGCTCGCAGTGCTGCATACAAGTGATGCATCAGCGTAATGTTCGCGGGGTCGTATAACGAAGACCCGGCTGGAATCAAGCCGAGCTCAGCAAAAATGACTTCCGCAGCCTCATGACCTTGCTCAGTCAAAAAGACCTGATGGCTCTTTTCGTCCAAAGTGAAGTCGCCAGGCTTGGTAATGCCTTGTCCCGTGATCGGGTCAGCTTCACCCTCTTGCTTCACCAACCGGGGGATCGCCTTGTTGATGGCAATGTACAGATCCGTGTGGTCTTCCGCTTGCCCGCTAATGATCAATGGCGTGCGCGCCTCATCAATCAGGATGGAGTCCACTTCATCAACGATCGCGAAGTTCAGCCCGCGTTGCACGCGATCACCCGCTTCATAGACCATGTTGTCGCGTAGGTAGTCGAAGCCGTATTCGTTATTGGTACCGTAGGTGATGTCTGACGCGTAGGCTTGCTGCTTCTCTTCGCGCGGGGCCTGCGGCAAATTGATACCCACCGACAGACCCAAGAAGTTGTACAGACGCCCCATCCAACGGGCATCGCGACTCGCGAGATAGTCGTTTACCGTAACAACGTGAACACCCTTGCCACTTAGTGCGTTCAGATAAACCGGCAATGTCGCTGTAAGCGTCTTGCCTTCTCCGGTACGCATTTCGGAAATTTTCCCGTAATGCAGCGCCATGCCGCCAAGCATCTGGACATCAAAGTGGCGCATTTTCATGATGCGCTTGGAGCCTTCGCGAACAACCGCAAAAGCTTCCGGAAGGATCGCATCCAGCGTCTCCCCTTTCGCTACGCGATCTTTGAACTCCTGAGTTTTCACTCTGAGTCCCTCATCGGTCAGTGTTTCAAACTGCGATTCAAGTGCATTGATACGGGCTACGACAGCACGATACTGCTTAAGCAAGCGGTCGTTGCGGCTGCCAAATATTTTGGTGAGGATGTTAATGGCCATCAATGCAAGCCTGAGTCGAAAGCCCACCATGGGCTTTGTAATCAGCGCAGTCCTTTTACTAATCGATTTGATTTGGTGGCGCGATTCCGGAAGTCAAGTCTCTGCCAGAGACACTCATTCCAATCGAGCTTAATCCACCATTTTAGCGTTGCGTTGCGACAGTCTTCGAACCGGCAACTTGCGATGCAGCGAGGCCTTTGCCGGCGCTCAGAAACTTTTGAGGATCCTGAGGCACGCCCTGAACCAGAACCTCAAAATGGAGATGAGGTCCAGTTGATCTGCCTGTATTGCCTACTTCAGCGATTCTTTGCCCACGCTTGATCAGATCACCCTTTTTGACCAGGATCTTGGACGCATGGGCATATCGCGTGATCAAGTTGTTGCCATGATCCACTTCCAGCATATTCCCGTATTGGGGGTGGAACTCTTGGGTAACCACCATTCCACCTGCGGCAGCATAGATCGGTGTTCCAGGGGTGGCCGGAAAATCCAAACCGGTATGCAACGCAGAGCGCCCCGTAATGGGATCGATGCGCCAACCGAATGTCGAACCCAAATTGGCATCGGGCACAGGAATTTGGGTGGGCACCATCATTTTCTTGATTTTTTGCTCGAACAGTCGGGACTCAATCACCGTCATAACATCGGTCCGCTGACTTGCCAGCCCATCGAGCGCTGTGAGCGTAGCGTCCAGCTCTTCGATCGTGAGATCGCGGCCACTGACAAGAGCACCACCTTGACCCGGCTTGATGGCAATATCGGCGGGGTTGATGCCTGCCAAGCCTGACACCCGCTCGCCTAGGGACTCTAACTGCAGCATTTTTGCCTGCATCTCGCCCAAGCGCTTGGCCAAGACCTCAATATTCTCCTTCACGTATCGATCCCGTTGTGCGAATTCATCTTTCACAACCAGTCGAACTAAGGAGCCAATAATCGGCCAGCCCTCACGTGCACCTTTCATGAACACCCAGTGATACAGTACCGCCGAAGTCAACATCAAACAGAGAGAGAGCAGCAATAGCGACAGCAGCAACTTGACGCCGCTCAGGTGAAAGGCTCGCGTTCTGGCCATCCACGCATCCGTGATAATCACTTGCATCCAACCGTTCCTTTGTTTTTAGATTGCTGTCATGATCAGAAACCATCGTTCCGTGACCGCACTGCAGGCCGCTCATGAATCGCCAACGCTGGCCCACTTGGCGGATTTGGCAAACGAATCATCGGCGCGACTGAAAAGTATCCAAGGCTTGATTCCCAAATCCTTGCTTGGCAGCATCAAGGCCGGGCCGATTGACGGAACGGTATGGTGCCTGATACTGGAAAACAATGCGGTTGCGGCCAAGTTGCGGCAACTCATGCCTGCATTACAAGCGCACCTGCGATCCAAAGGCTGGGAGGTTACCTCAATCCGCTTGAAGGTACAAATGTCGTCGTCATCGCTGGGGAGATAACGAGAGGAGGAATGGTGCCGGTTATCGGATTCGAACTGATGACCTACCGCTTACAAGGCGGTTGCTCTACCAACTGAGCTAAACCGGCACGGGCTGGATTCTACCTCAGCCAAAAGCAAGTTCTGGAAACTACGCTTATTTAATTCGCGTTAAAGCCGGTCGACCGACTGGCGAGGCCGGCTTAGGAGGCGTGGGTGTTCCATCATCCTCTGCTATACCTGCTTCTACGGAAGCTAGTACAGGTGGCGCAACACGCTCGCCCTCTGCATCGACTGGCTTCGACTGTGATTCTTGCCTCATCACAGAACTGACGGGAAAGGCCATACCTTGCCCATTTTCACGGGCATAAATGGCCAAAACCCGATTTACTGGAACCAGGATGTCCCTCGCAACGCCCCCAAACCGACCCTTGAACTCAATGTAATCATTCCCAAGCTTCAAGGCACTGGTTGCGTCAAAGCTGACATTGAGCACGATTTCACCATCTTTGACGAACTCCATGGGAACCCGCACCGTCTCATCGACTTGGACCGCGATAAATGGCGTAAAGCCGTTATCCGTGCACCACTCATAGAGTGCCCGAATGAGATAAGGCCGTGTCGAAGGGGTATCCATGGAGTCCATCATAAGAGCCAAAGCGCTTACTTGCGCATCACCTTTTCAGATGGAGTCAGTGCTTCAATGTACGCAGGGCGAGAGAAGATCCGCTCCGCATACTTCAACAAAGGAGCCGCATTCTTGCTCAGATCGATACCGTAGTAGTCAAGACGCCACAACAAGGGGGCGATAGCCACATCCAACATCGAGAAGTTCTCGCCAAGCATGTACTTGTTCTTCAAAAACACAGGCGCCAACTGGGTGAGGCGATCACGGATGTGCGCGCGCGCCTTTTCCAACGCCTTTTCATTGCCCTTGGAAGCGCGAGCCTCCAAGGTGTTGACGTGCACGAAAAGCTCTTTCTCAAAATTCAACAAGAACAGGCGTACACGGGCCCGGTCAACGGGGTCACCGGGCATCAACTGTGGATGGGGGAATCGCTCATCAATGTATTCATTGATGATGTTGGACTCATACAAGATCAAATCGCGTTCGACCAAAATGGGGACTTGCCCATAGGGATTCATCACACTGATGTCTTCAGGCTTGTTGTAAAGGTCCACATCACGGATCTCAAAGTCCATGCCCTTCTCAAACAAGACAAAACGGCAACGATGAGAAAAAGGGCAGGTTGTTCCTGAATACAGCACCATCATGGCGAGAGACTCCTAAAAAATGAAAAAGAGTGGGACGCGTCAGCGGACCCAC